>JAFQPC010000122.1 GCA_017411935.1 Clostridia bacterium
CACGAGTTCGGACACTTTATTACGGCAAGACTTTGCGGTGTTACCGTCAAAGAGTTTGCTATTGGAATGGGACCCACGCTCTTTTCGTGGCATTCCAAAAAGCACGGAACAAAATACGGTTTGCGGTTGTTGCCGATCGGTGGCTTTGTCAGTATGCTTGGAGAAGACGAGGAATCCTCTGAGGAGGGCGCGTTTTGCAATCAGAAGCTTTGGAAGCGAATGATGATCGTCATTACGGGACCGTTGATGAACTTGCTTCTTGGATTTCTTCTAATGACAATTCTTGTATTTTCTCAAGGGACGCTTGCTTCGACGACGATTGCAAAATTTGACGACAATGCGATTTCAGCGCAAAAATTGCAGGTGGGGGATGAGATCTTAAGGGTAGACGGAACTCGCGTGCATACGGGCGATGAAATGGTGTATGAAATTATGAATCAAGGCTATGAGCCAATCGACATTCTTGTTCGCCGCGATGGAGAAAAGGTTTTGGTGGAAGACGTGGAGTTTCCAAGTATGTCCGATTCGGGCGCGGTGTTCGGAAATTACGATTTTATTCCTTATGCCGAACAGAGAACTCTGCCCAATTTATTAAAGCACGCGTTCTTTCGGTCGGTTTCTAATGTCAAAATGGTATATGATTCTTTGTTAGGACTTATAACGGGGCGGTTTGGTATGGAAGCCGTTTCGGGTCCCGTTGGTGTGGCAGAGGTCGTGGGTGACGCAGCAAAGACGGGGGTACGCTCACTGATGTATATCGTCACAGTACTCTCGGTCAATTTAGGAGTCTTTAATTTGATCCCGTTTCCCGCACTCGACGGTGGAAGATTTTTGTTCTTGGCGATCGAAGGAATCAGGAAAAAGCCAATTGACCGAAACGTAGAAGCATCGATCAATTTTATTGGCATTGTCATTTTGTTTGCTTTTATGATTTTTGTTACGGTCAAAGACGTTTTTAAATTATTTGGTTAGGATAATTTTTATGAATTACAATCAAATCAGAAGAATTACAAAAGAAATCAATATCGGACGGACGGCAATCGGCGGAAATCAACCGATTGCCATTCAGTCTATGACGAATACTGATACGCACGACAAGGAAGCGACGCTTCGCCAGATTCTTTCTTTGCAAGATGCGGGATGCGATATTGTCCGAATTACCGTACCGGATTTGGAAGCGGCAGAGACGATTCCTTTTTTGAAAGAAGCGGGAGTGATGATTCCGATCGTTGCCGATATCCACTTTGATTATCGGGTGGCGCTTCGCTGTGCTGAGGTTGGGGTGGACAAGATCCGCATCAATCCCGGCAATATTGGCGACGAAGATCGTGTACGTGCGGTATGCAAGATCTGTCGAGAAAAGAAGATCCCGATTCGCATTGGAGTCAATAGCGGATCTTTGGAAAAACATATTTTAGCAAAATACGGCGCTCCTACGGCAGAGGCGCTCTGCGAGAGTGCAATGTATCATATTTCCTTGTTGGAGCAAGCGGATTTTGAGGATATCGTGATTTCGATGAAAGCATCAAATCCAACGCAGATGATTGCGGCAAATCGCTTATTGGCAGAAAAATGCTCGTATCCTTTGCATCTCGGTGTGACCGAGGCGGGAAGCAAAGAAATGGGATCGATCAAAAGTGCTATCGGTATCGGCTCGCTGTTGGTAGACGGTATCGGAGACACGATCCGTGTTTCTTTGACAGATGACCCTGTGGAAGAGATCGATGCGGCAAGAAAGATTTTGCGTGCGGTGGGCGTTGATGGACAAAGTGGACTTGATATTGTGAGCTGTCCTACTTGCGGACGCACCAAAATTGATTTGATTTCTTTGGTTTCGGAGTTTGAAGCCCGTGCCAAGGAAGAAAAACTGATGTCGATTCCGATCAAGGTGGCGATCATGGGGTGCGTTGTGAACGGCCCCGGAGAAGCCAGAGAAGCCGACGTTGGTATTGCGGGCGGCAAAGGAGAGGCTGTTCTCATAAAAAAAGGAGAAATTGTCGGAAAGATTCCCGAAGACAGAATCGTTTCCACGCTGATTGACGAAGTTAAAAAATTCAGGAAGTAAAAGAGGAGGGATAGGAATGAAGACTTTATTGGAATTACTTACAAAATATTCTCCGTCGGAGTCCTATGCCCAGATTTTAGACGATGGATTGGTTGAAAAGACCAGACTGAACAAGGAAAAACGATTCTTAGAGGTGTATGCGGATTTTCCGTATCTTGTGGACAAGGAAACTCTGTATGAAATTGAGGCGCAGGTGGCAGAGGTCTATCAGCTTTCTATGTTTAAGATCTTTCCGCAATACGCTCCTGAGTTATTTTCTGAAAGCTACGTTTCCGAGATTTTAAAGGAGACAGAACGGGTCGGTGTTGTTGCTCGCGGATTTTTCTCGGATTACGATTATACCTTGACCGCGGATACCCTGACGATTCGTATTCCGTTTGCGATCGAGGGGGTCGACCTTCTTAATGATGCAATGACTCCAAGAGTCATTGAAAATATCATTTTCAGCGAGTTTTCTGTTCGTCGCAGAGTCATTCTTGAAACCGACCCGTATCAAAAGATGAGCTATTCTTCGGCATATCAGAGCCGACTTGCCACGGTGGATCGTCAGATCCTTGCTGCGGACAAGCAATATCAAGTGATGAGAGAACAGGGAAATGCTCCTGCGGATTCGGCAGAAGCAGACGAGGTCAAATTGCCTCGGCTTGCTTCGGTGTTCGGTGATACGGTGCTTCAAAAGAACGACGACGGAACGCTTCGTATCGGCTCGACTTGCTTTGATATTTCCGCACCGCAATACGTCGTTGGTGTTCCTTTTGAGATCACCCCCGTGCTGATTGCTTCGATGACGCATTCGACCAGAAACGTTACCTTTTTGGGCGAGGTGTTTTCATTTACCAAAGAAGCGAACCGTGCGGGAGATAAGTTTAACGTATCCTTTGGCATCTTTGACGGAAACGCTTCGATCTACGTCAAAAATTACGGAATGCTTCCCGAAGAAGCGAATGAGCTTGCAGGAACGATCAAAAACGGAATGTCGGTGGCTGTTCACGGTTATCTGAAGACCGAACGGAATGATGATGAGCTTTATATGAGCTATACCGATATTGCTATCATTGCCAAAAAGACGAGAATGGATATGGCAGAGAAGAAGCGTGTAGAGCTTCATCTGCATACGAATATGTCGTCGATGGATGCGCTGATCCCGCCCGATGTCGCCGTAAAAACAGCAAAAAAATGGGGGCATCCCGCAGTAGCGATTACCGACCACGGTAACGTGCAGGGATTTCCCGAAGCAATGCTTGCTTCCGACAAGACCGAGATGAAGGTCATCTACGGTATGGAAGCCTATTTCGTCAATGCCAGTGCCAGTGCGGTGTTTGGCACCTATGACGGAAGCTTTGACGACGAATTTATTGTTTTTGACTTGGAAACTACAGGTCTAGATGCTTCTACTTGCAAAATTACCGAAATCGGTGCGGTGAAAATCCGCGCAGGCGAGGTGCTGGAGCGATACAATACTTTTGTGAACCCCGAGTGCCCGATTCCCGAGGAGATTACGAAGCTGACCTCGATTACCGATGAAATGGTTGCTGACGCACGCAAGATCGACGAAGTGCTTCCCGAATTTTTGGCTTTTGTGGGAGACCGTTTGATGATCGCGCACAATGCGGATTTTGATACGGGATTTCTTCGTATGGCGGCAAAAAGTTTGAATTTACCCTTTGAAAATCCCTATCTTGATACCCTTGCTTTGTCTCGGTATTTGAACCCTGAATTGAAATCGCACCGCCTCAACCGCTTGGCAGAGCATTATGCGCTTGGAGACTTCCATCATCACCGCGCTTGCGACGATGCTGAAATGCTTGCTATGATCTTTGCTGCGATGACTGAGCAGATGGCGACGATTGATATCAAGAATTTCGAAGCACTTCAAAACGATATGCGTGAGCAAGCCGATCCGCTGAATTTACCGATGTATCACCAGATCCTTTTGGTGAAAAATCAAGCGGGAATGAAAAATCTCTATAAGCTGGTTTCCGCAAGTTATTTGCAATATTACAAGAAAAAGCCGAGAATTCCCAAGGTAGAGCTTGAAAAGCATCGAGACGGACTCATCGTTGGTTCTGCTTGTGAGGCAGGGGAACTCTTCCATGCGATTTTGGAGAAAAAGAGCGAAAAAGAAATCGAGGAGATCGTCAATTTCTACGATTATCTCGAAATTCAGCCGATCTGTAACAACCGCTTCTTAATTGCCGAAGGAAAGGTCAGCAACGATGAAGAATTGAGGGACTTGAACCGTCAAATCGTTGCGCTCGGAGAAAAATACGGAAAACCTGTCGTCGCTACTTGTGACGCGCATTTCTTGAATGACGAGGATTCTCTTTATCGAAAGATTCTTTTGTCGGGAATGAAATTTTCCGACGCCGACAACGAGTGTCATCTCTATTTCCGTACGACCGAGGAGATGCTCGAAGAATTTTCTTATCTCGGAGAAGAAAAGGCGTACGAGGTGGTCGTTGAGAACACTAACAAGATCAATGATATGATCGAGGATGGAATCCGACCGATCCCCAAGGGAAGCTTTACACCGAAGATGGACGGTGCGGAGGAAGAGCTTCAGGAGAAGTGCTGGACCCGTGCCAAGGCAATGTACGGCGATCCTTTGCCCGAACTCGTTCACGCTCGTCTGGATAAGGAATTGACCTCGATCATCAAGAACGGCTTTGCCGTGCTGTATATGATCGCGCAACGCTTGGTATGGTATAGCGAAAGCCAAGGATATCTCGTCGGTTCGCGTGGCTCGGTTGGTTCTTCCTTTGTTGCAACGATGGCGGGTATTTCCGAGGTCAACCCTCTGCCGCCGCACTACTATTGTCCGAAGTGCCAGTATTCGCAGTTCTTTACCGATGGCAGCGTCGGCTCGGGATTTGACCTGCCCGATGCGAACTGTCCTCATTGTGGAACGAAAATGAATGCCGACGGACACGATATTCCGTTTGAGACCTTCCTTGGATTCTACGGAGACAAGTCCCCCGATATCGACCTGAACTTCTCGGGTGACGTGCAGGGACGGGTTCATAAATACACCGAGGAACTCTTTGGTTCGGAAAACGTGTTCCGTGCGGGAACGCTCGGTACACTTGCCGATAAAACGGCATTTGGCTTTATCGCCAAGTATTTCGAGGGCAAGGGTGTCAGCCTCGGGCGCGCGGAAATGGAGCGCGTGATTCAAAACTGCGTGGGTGTCAAGCGTACCACGGGACAGCATCCCGGTGGTATCATCGTTGTACCCAGAGAAAAAGACGTGTACGATTTTACGCCCGTACAGCATCCTGCGGATGACCCACATTCCGATATCGTTACTACGCACTTTGCGTTCTCGTATCTGCACGATACGATCCTGAAGCTCGACGAGCTCGGACACGATATTCCGACCAAATATAAGTGGCTTGAAAAATTCTCGGATACGAGCGTGATGGACGTTCCGATGAACGATCCCGAGGTATACGAGCTCTTCCTTTCCACAAGACCGCTCGGGATCTCTCCCGAGGATATTGACGCACAGATCGGAACCTTTGGTCTGCCCGAGTTCGGTACGCGATTCTTACAGCAGGTACTCATTGATGCGAAGCCCAAGAACTTTGCCGATCTTTTGCAGATCTCGGGTCTGACGCACGGTACCGACGTATGGCTTGGAAATGCAGAGGAGCTCATCAAAAAGGGAATTTGCGATATTTCCAAGGTCATTGGATGTCGAGACAACATTATGAACGACTTGATTCGTTACGGCGTGGAAAACGCAATGTCCTTTAAGATCATGGAAAGTGTTCGAAAGGGAAAAGGCCTGACCCCCGAATGGGAGGAGGCCATGCTCGCACACAACGTACCCGCGTGGTATATTGCATCGTGTAAGAAGATCAAATACATGTTCCCGAAGGCGCACGCCGCCGCATACGTTATGTCGGCCATTCGTCTGGGCTGGTATAAGGTGCATATCCCGATCGCCTTCTATTGCGCGATGTTTACCGTCGCTCCCGGCGGA
>JAFQPC010000123.1 GCA_017411935.1 Clostridia bacterium
AAGCCCAACGTCACGGTAACAGTCAAGCGAGCGGATCAGACCCATCAGAAGAAAGGTTCGCACCGCCATAAACTTGCCGTAGCCCCAAGACGAGGTCAGACGGGGCGCGCGCTTGCGGAATCTTGCGTACAAGGGCTCAAACTCTTGTGAGACAAGGATCACCAAACAGTTGAGCAGTCCCCAAACGATAAAGTTCCACCCTGCTCCGTGCCAAAGTCCGGTCAAAAACCAGGTCACGACCGTTGCAAGATAGACAGGGATCCGTTTTCCGATCTTTGCACCGAACACGCGTCGGCTGAAGGTCGAAAGCTTCATCATCGGTCGGCAGACCGACAGCGGATAAAAAACGTAGTCGGTAAACCACGAGCCCATCGTAATGTGCCAGCGATTCCAATATTCCTTCGTCGATTTCGATGAGAACGGATGCTTGAAATTTTCTTTGAGACGAATTCCAAGCGATTCGGCAATACCGATGGTAATATCCATACCCCCCGTAAAATCAGCGTAGATCTGTGCCGAATACAGAAGGATCAAAAGAAGCACGTAAACGCCGCGGTAGCTCTCGGCACTCTCCACAAGCACGCGCATTGCCACGAGAATGCGGTCGGCAACAACGAGCTTCTTAAAATATCCCCATAAAATCCGCTGGATACCGTAAGTGAAATTACGGCGGTCAAATGCGTGCGGTGCGTAAAGTTGCGCCGCGAGATCGGAGTGACGCGAGATCGGTCCTTGCACCAGCTGAGGGAAAAAGGACACAAACAGCGCAAGACGGGCGGGATTTTTCTCGGCAACCGTTTTGGCACGGTATACGTCGATAAGATACCCCGTAGTCTGAAAGATGTAAAAAGAAATTCCCATCGGAAGAAGCAGATCGGGTACGGAAAACGTCGTTTCCGAACCGAACGCCCCTAAAATCGAATTGAGGTTGACCACGGCAAAGCCCGCATATTTGAGAACGGCAAGAATACCGAAATCAAAGATCAACCCACACAAAAGAAGCGAGAAGCGCTTCTTTTTTTGCGATGCCTTATATTTTTTTCTTTCGTCTTTCTCCATTTCGGCACGGTGAAGCTCCAAATATTCGGCTTCCCTTCGGTGTCCGCGAGCCATCAGGCGTGCGACCACGTATGCCGACGCTGTTGTCAACAGAATGAAGATGAGACACTGGAGCCCCGCAAAAGCATAAAAGAAATAGCTTGCCGCAAGCAGAAGTCCCCATTGCCATTTTCTCGGCACGAGATAATAGGCAAGAAAGAGCACCGTCATAAAGGCAATAAAGCCATAGGAAGTAAAAAGCATCAGGCTCTCCTCGGCAAAAAATTATTCTTCGTCCAAGCGCTCGATCAGCGCCATCAGCGCATCAAGAGAATTGAAGTTTTCGGGAACGATCTCCTCCGCGGGGATCGTCACGTCGAATTCTGCGTGGATCTCGGTCACAAGTGTAACGATATCAAGAGAATCGAGAATGCCGTCGTCCACAAGGTCAGTGGCAGTCGAAAAATCTACGTCGGGATGGAGATCCGACAAAATCGCAAGTAATTTTTCCATCATTGATTGCTCCTTGATTATTCCGCCGCCTTTGCCCACGAAAGGAGCGTACGGCGGTCAATTTTTCCATTATCGGTCAGAGGCATTGCTTCCAAAGGACGCAGAACCGCAGGCATCATATAGCGCGGTAAATACTGTGCAAGATTTTTCTGCATTACCTCGGCATGATCTCCGCCCACCCAAAAGAGCGCGATCCGCTTCCCTTCGGCGTCGTAAAGACAGCATGCACGGCTGACCCCCTCGGCGCGCAACGCCGCCGCCTCGATCTCGCCAAGCTCAATGCGATGTCCCATATGCTTGATCTGAGAATCCTTACGGCAGACGAACACAAGCTCGCCGTGTTCGTTATATTTTCCGATATCTCCCGTGCGGTAGATCAGCTCGGGATATGCCCCATTGAGCGGATTCTGCACGAAAGCTTCGCCCGTTTTTTCGGGATTGTTGTAATATCCGAGCGTCACGCAGGTACCGCGAAGACAGATCTCGCCCGTCTCCCCCTCTGCCGCACGCTTGCCTTCCTCAGTCAAAAGAAGTACGTCGGTGTTATCAAACGGAATGCCAACAGGAATCGGTTCTTCGTCCGAAAGAGCTCGGTCAGCACGCCAATAGCACGACATTCCCGTCGCCTCGGTCGGACCGTAAAGATTATAAAACTCTGCCTTGGGAAGTGCTTCACGCCAAAGCTCGTATTGCTTACGCGGAAAGACCTCCGAGCCAAAAGCAACCTTCGTCAGATACTGCGGCTTCATCGTATCGAGAGCGCCGAGTGAGGAGATCTGCACGAAAGCCGAAACCACCCAACAGACCGTGTTGATGCGATATTCATTCAGATATTCGATCAAGCGCACGGGAAACGAAAAGAGCATCTTCGGCACAAAATAAGTCGTCGCTCCAAATTTCAGCGTCGGCATCAGCTCCTTGAGAGGTGCATCAAAATACAGCGGTGTCTGATTCGCAAACACCGTGTCCTCGGAAAATCCGAGGGCATCGGAAAGCGCATCGGTATAGTCGATCACCGAGCGGTGACACGCGACGACACCCTTGGGCATTCCCGTCGAACCCGAGGTAAAGACCACGTAGATCGGGTCGGTATCACATTGATGATTCCGCACCGTAAGAAGTGCCTCAGGATCGATCTCGGTATTGACGATCTCATCATATAAAAAGACCTGCCCCACCTCGAGCGCTTCGGCAGCCTTCAGATTTTTCTTGTCGCAAAGAATGGCTCTCGGAGAGACGTTCTCCAAGATCGCGCGCATTCTCGCTTCGGGCATTTTTTCGTCAAGGCAAACGTAAAAGCAACCCGCGTAGATCACACCGTAAAACGAAGTTACTGTGCGAGGATGCTTGTCCATAAAGATCACGATCGGCTCGGCATAAAATCCGTGTCCTGCCAGAAAGCTTCCGATCGCCGCAGCACCGCGCTGCACCTCGGAAAAGGTCATTCCCTCTTTTCCCGTCGAAAACGCAAGCTTTTCGGGAAGCCGTGCGGCGGTATTCTCCAAATAGGTTAAAATGTTTTTTCTCATAGTTCCATCAATTCACGTTCGGGAGCTCATCCCAGTCATCAATCAAATAGAAATCGGTTCGGTTGCCATCTCGATCCGAGGTCACGTAATTCAGCAGAT
>JAFQPC010000124.1 GCA_017411935.1 Clostridia bacterium
GCGTCTGACGGTGGCGGATATTTCCGACCGAACCGATATTGTGATCGAGGTCGACGGAGCGTACACGGTACGTCTCGGAGACTCCTCGGATTTTGCCTCCAAGCTTCGCGAGGTGGACGCTGTTCTTGCGACCGATCGCGTCAAAAATGCGGGGGGCGGAGAGATCAATGCGACCGTACCCGGTGCGGTGGCATTTAAGCCGAAAAAAGTGAGTCTGGGAGAAAGCGGGGAAGTGGAATGATTTTTCTCTTAATACTATATCTTGTGTCGAATAAAATGAAAGAACGCAATATGTCGGAGTAAGAAGTTCCTTACTCCGACGAATTTTTTTAAATTTTTTTGCAAAAATCCGATGAAATTTCAAAAAAACTATTGCAAAAAATGCGAAAATATAGTATGATGTATATATATAGATGGACAAGTCTTTTTTTGGAAAGAATAAATTTTTTTGGAGGATATAAAAATGACTTTTGAACGCGATGAGAGCTACGCAGGAGGCGTACGCATTAAGGTAATCGGCGTCGGTGGCGGCGGAAATAACGCTGTCAATCATATGATCGCATCGGGCGTACAGGGAGTAGAATTTATTACTGTCAACACCGATAAGCAGGCGCTGAAAAATTCCAAGGCGACCACCCAGATCGTGATCGGTGAGAAGATCACTCGCGGCTTTGGCGCGGGGGCAAATCCCGAGATCGGCAAGAGATCGGCAGACGAATCGGTCGAGCAGATCAAGGCGGCGCTCCACGGCGCGGATATGGTATTTATTACCGCAGGTATGGGCGGCGGTACGGGTACGGGTGCGGCTCCCGTCGTTGCGAAGATCGCAAGCGAGATGGGCATTCTGACCGTCGGTGTCGTCACCAAGCCCTTTGCGTTTGAATCCAAGCGCAGAATGGATCAGGCAGAGGAGGGTATTGCCGAGCTTTCGCAGTACGTTGACTCGCTGGTCGTGATCCCCAACGAGAGACTCAAGCTCGTTTCCGAAACGAGAATTACGCTCCTGAATGCCTTCTCGATCGCCGACGACGTTCTTCGCCGCGCGGTACAGAGCATTTCCGAGCTCATTAACGTTACCGGCTTCATCAACCTCGACTTTGCCGACGTGACCTCGGTCATGGCGCGCTCGGGACTCGCTCATATGGGTATCGGAAGCGCTACGGGCAAGGACAAGGCAGAAGCGGCAGCCAAGGAAGCGATCGCGAGCCCGCTGCTCGAAACCTCGATCAAGGGTGCGATGGGTATCATCATCAGCATCTCGGTATCTCCCGACGTTGGTCTCGAGGACGTCGACCTCGCTTCGACGATGATCGCAGAGGAGTGTAACCCCGACGCGAATATCATCTGGGGCGTTGCGTTTGATCCCGAGCTTCAGGACGAGATGCGCGTTACCATCATCGCTACGGGCTTCACCAAGGAGTCCAACGCGGCATTTGAGGGCAAGCAGGCGGCTTCTGAGGACGTAGCTGAGGAAGCTCCCGCAGTTGAGGAAGCGCCCAAGGCAGACGCTTTTGATATGAACGACGTGCTCGGCAGTCTGTTCGGAAACTGATTTTTGAATTTATTGAGTGAACATACAGGAGGAATTTGAAAATGACCTTTGAGCGTGAAGAAACCTTTGAGTACGGCGTCAACATTAAAGTCATCGGCGTTGGCGGCGGCGGAAATAACGCGATCAACCGTATGATCGCATCGGGTGTCAAGGGCGTTGACTTTATCGCCATCAACACCGACAAGCAGGCACTTCAGAAGTGTCTCGCTCCCACCCAGCTCGTCATCGGTGAGAAGATCACCAACGGCTTTGGCGCAGGCTCGAACCCCGAGATCGGTAAGAGAGCCGCAGACGAGGCAGTGAACGAGATCAAGAAGCTCCTTTCGGGCGCGGATATGGTATTTATCACCGCAGGTATGGGCGGCGGTACGGGTACGGGTGCTGCTCCCGTGGTCGCAAAGATCGCAATGGAGATGGAGATCCTCACGGTCGGCGTTGTGACCACTCCCTTTAAGTTTGAGGGCGCTCGCAAGATGGAGCGCGCACAGGAGGGAATTGCCGAGATCGGTCAGTTTGTTGACTCGCTGGTCGTGATCCCCAATGAAAGACTCAAGCTCGTGACCGACACGAGAATTACGCTCATCAACGCGTTCTCCGAGGCAGACGAGGTTCTTCGCCGTGCCGTACAGAGTATTTCGGATCTGATCAACATTCCCGGCTTCATCAACATCGACTTTGCCGACGTGACCTCGATCATTTCGAACTCGGGTCTGGCATATATGGGTATGGGAAGCGCTACGGGCAAGGACAAGGCACAGATCGCTGCCAACATGGCAATTGCCAGCCCGCTGCTTGAGACCTCGATCAAGGGTGCGAAGGGTGTTATCATCAGCATTTCGGCTTCTGCCGACGTAGGACTTGAGGACGTTGACCTCGCATCGACGATGATCTCCGAGGAGTGCAACCCCGACGCAAGCGTTATCTGGGGTGTGGCATTCGATCCCAATCTCGAGGACGAAATGCGCATCACGATCGTTGCCGCAGGCTTTGACAAGGACGACGACGTTAAGACGACCATTGAGGTTGCCGACGTTGCTCCCGTTGAGGAAGCTCCGAAGAAGACCAGCGTATTTGATCTTCTTGATATGTAATTGGATAAAAAGCGTCATAAATCGGCAGAGGGATTGTTCCTCTGCCGGTTTTGTGATATAATGGATTGGGGTGATGAAGATGGATAAAGAGAAAGAACTTCCCAAAAGAAAACCGACAAGGGCACAAAATTTTGATTACAATTCGACGGGGGCTTATTTTATAACGATTTGCACCGAGAATCGGCGAACAATGCTATCTCGAATCGTAGGGCCAGGCAGAAGAGGATGATGGAATTGCGTACTTGAGCTTTTTTATCGAAGAAGATGCTGGTATTGATATTGATGATATGATTGAGCAGGTAAAAGCAGCTTTGGAGGATATGCGTAATTGGTGTGATATCGGCGAAGGCAGCATTAC
>JAFQPC010000125.1 GCA_017411935.1 Clostridia bacterium
GGTCGCATCCGGGTTATTACGTGCCGTGGCAGGCATCAGCGCAGGCTTCTTCTTGGGGGCATTGGTACAGCGCGCCAAAGAATGGACTCCGACGCGCGGAACACAGATTGCGTTATCGGTAGCAGAGCTTTTGGGGATTGTTGCACTTGTTCTTATCGTGAGCCGCGAAACGCTGGCGAGGGGACCTTACGATCTTTTGGCGGTTGCTTTGCAGTTTGGAATTTTGTTGATCGCGCTTTCGGGCAAGGCGTGGCATACGCCGCATCTTAGTTGGAAGCACTCGAAGATTCTTTCTGAGATCAGCCTCTATCTTTTCCTCAATCATTTTCCTTGGTGCTTCTTTTACCGCAAGCAGTACTCGACGATGGGCGAAGCGCTCCGACTTTTCCCCAAGGTACTCTTCTGTACGGTAATTTCCGCCACCGCGGTTTGGTGTGCGGTGACGCTCACGCGCGTTTTGCTCAAGAAGCTTTCAAGACGACGCTCAGAGGCGCAGGGTTGATAACCAAAAAGAACAGACACACCGCGGTGTGTCTGTTCTTTTTTTATTTTTGTGTCGATGATTAGCCGACAATGATAATATCTCCGAAGCCGGAAGTACACTCATAAGTTACGGTGTGCGTCGTTCCGTCGGTGAGGGTATAGGTCACCAGAATCGTCGTTCCATCGTAGGCTTTCAGCTTTTGTGCATTCAGCGCGCCTGCGTGTGCGCCTTCGGTGATCATAACGGTGTCGGTCACATCGGTCTCATCCATCATCACTTTGATCGTGAGCGTACCTGCGACGCTTCCCGCGGCGGCACGGAAGGTGAGATCTTCGGTGAGCTTGTCGGAGTTAATGGTTTTTGTCTCTCCGACGGTTGCCGTCGTTTGCTTTTTGGGACTTCCCGAGGTGTCGCCCTGAACGATCGCAACGCTATTGCCGTGGAGTGCGCGGTACATATTGTACGCGGCATCGGCACCGATCAGGGTATAGCCGAACTTTCCGTAGTGGCAGTAGGCAATAGAACCGTAAAGATCCTTCATTGTGGTCGTCAACTTTCCGTCGGCAACGGTGGCAATGACGTTGCCGTCTTTATCCTTGATGGGATCGCCGCCGCTGTACTTATTCATTACAGAGAGATAGTTGCTGATGTCGATCGTATGCTCGGTATCTGCCGTTCCTACCCAATTCTCGGTCAGCGAGGTCGCGAGATAGAAGTTGTCGTGCTCGGCGATCATCTTGAGCTGTGCCGAAAGGGCAGTAGTATAGATAAGGTCGTTATGATTGGGGGCATCGGCATTCGGGAACTTATTGTCTTCCACGTCGCGTCTGACACGCAGGAATGCGGCGTATTCAAGACCTTGTGCCGCAAGGGTTTCCCACATCTTCATAAAGGATGCCTCGTAGGTGGCAGGATCCATTGCCGTGTGCCCCGGAATTGCGTTGTGGGCATTGGTCGAGCCGTCGATCTCGCCCTGCAACCAATACATTCCCTTGGAGCCGATCGAAAATTTTCTTGCGTTCGTGGCTTTGGTGTAATATGCCAAGCAGTTTTCCAAGAATTTTGCTGTGTGAAGTGTGGGCGTATTCACTGCATCGGGCGTTGCCCAGAATGAGATTGACTGTCCGCTTTTGCTCGTCGAGCCTTCTAATGAAATGAGAATATTTTTCACGGGATCGCCTGCCGCGACGCTTTGCGCATAGAGCTCGGCAAGAAGGGTCGAGTGAAGTCCGCGCGTGGTATCGGTGAAAGCTTCAGGTTTTTTGTCGGTGTTATTCCAATGGTAAGCTGTGCCGAGGGGCGAGGAAATGTCGGTCATTGCATTCACAAAAAGATTTGATCCGGAAACGGAATCCTCCCAATTGACCGAGTTGCTTTGACCCATTACGACGACGATGTTGATCTTCGCCTTTTCAACGATGACGGTATAGCTCTTTTCCCCATCTGTCAAAGTAGCTTCACCAATTCCTTTTGCGTGGAAATACGTTGTGCTGTCAACGGTCTTGATTTCCAAAGCCGTTCCGTCCACCGTAACATCCTCTTTGGTTGCGGGAATGGAGAGAAGCGAGGGGAAGTAGTCGTCGTATTGCAGGGTCATTGCCTGACACTTGGAGCAGGTCTTCGGAGCTGTCAGCGTTGCGTTGACCCAAGCGTGGGGGATCTCGTCGATCGTTGCCTCACAGTTTTTTCGCTGACACGAAGCGGAAGCACCGCAAGCATCGGTATCCCAATCGTGGCCGAGTGCTTCGCATTGGGTCTCACCGCAAGTCTTGCAGGTTTTCGGCTCGGTACAAGTGGCATCGAGCCAATCGTGACCGTTGGGCTCTCCCTCGGTCTCATTGCAAACGCTACAGGTTTTGGGAGTTGTGCAAGTGGCATCGATCCATTCGTGCTCGCATGCGGGCACTTCGGAATCGTCGGGAGTAGCTTCGGCGGAAGGATCGTCTGCCCGACAGGCAACCGCGCCGAACAAAAATACGAAAATTAAGAGCAAAGATAAAAGTTTTTTCATAGCGAAATCTCTTTTCTTTATTTTTTATGATTTCAAAGAAATATCTGCAAAAGCAGGACGGTGTTCCGAGATCAGCGCGATATACTGATCGACGATGACACGGTAAGAAAGCACCGAAGCCAAGTCGGTCGGAACCAAAATGTGGTCGATCGAAGCGATCGTGTTTCGATTGGTCGTCAGATCAAACGAGGTAACAAGATCGGTATTTGCGACCGTTTTCTGGAAAGTTATGGTCGTTTTTGCCGCGTTAAAATCGCCCGTGACAAAGATCGGAACGTTCGGGTAAAGTGCTTTGAGCTCGCGGATCTTTGCATTGACAATATCGGCAGCGGCTTGCTGGTTCGCTTGATTTCTGCTGGTGGGATAGTGAAGATTGAGAATGATGTACTTTTGCGAGGGATCGTCGATCTTCGAGAAGATCGCCCACTGCCAACGGTGCATATGATCGTCAAAGTTTCCGGGATACATCGTATCCTTCGCTTCGATCTGCCATACCGTGTGGCGGTAGAGGATCGGGTTCCAATAGGTGTTTTCTGCCATTCCGTCGTAGGTGACAAAGGAATATTCGCTGCCTACCTTCTTCAAGAGCTCGGTGTGCATCAATGCCATGCCGTAGGTGTAGCCCTCTTGCATTTCCTGCAAGCCGACAAAGTCGGGAAGGTAGAGAAGAATGGCTTCCCCTTGGATATCGACGCGCTCTTGCCAAGAGATTCCGTATACGCCCTCGTACTGTTGCTTGCTGTACGAGTCTCCTGCGCAGATGATGTTCGAGGTCATCACGCGAACATCGGTATCTTCGGGTTTCTCAATGGCGTAGGAGCTGTAATCGGGGGTTTTCTTCAGATCAATGGAAGTAGCAGTGTCGTTCAGATAGAGCTTGTGGAATTCAGCGGCGGCATTGTCGGCAACGAGGTAGTTATCGTAAGCAATATAAATGCGTCCGTCAATGCTTCGAATGATGATCTCCCCCTCGCCGAGCTCGGCATAAAGTGACTGGCTTCCTGCGCGATCCGTGTTACCGAAGACGATCTCGTATTCGGATTCGGCTTTGGCATCGGTGATATAGGACATCACGTAACCGGTGTTGTCTCCGATCTTCTCTAAGATGTCTTTGAGCAGGAATTTTTCTGCCGCGGTCATATTTTTGGAAACAACGATTTTGTATTCGGAAAGATCTCTGCCGAGAATCGTGGGAGAGGTATTGACATACGATTGATTGTTGTCCACAAAGAAGAGAACGGTGTCAGGCATCGAAACATTGATCTTTCCTTGTTCATTGGTGGTTGCAAAAAGAGAATAGTTGAGAGATGCAAATCGTTCAATGGCGGCAAGCGCGCTTTCCTCGGTATGACCCGTGACGTGGATCGACATACCGCGGTCTATGGAAAGCAATCCGCGATAGGTAAGGAACGAGGTGTCGGCTATGATCTTGTTGGGGGCTTTTCCCAGTATGATCTTTTTGCCGCTGACATCGTTTTGGTAAGCGCTTGTCTTATAGGTGAAGGTCACGCCGGTTTTATTCGTTAACGTGGTTGCCAGTTGACTTGCCGCTACGTCGTAGGCTTCGTCGGAGCTGACGATGGTGTATTGTGCAACACCGTTCTTGACTAAGGAAACCCAATAGCCGACTTCGTCTATTTCGGAATTGTCTACAAAGAAGATAACGTTGCTCGGGACGCGAAGTTGGGTATTTCCGTTCGAGTCGGTCAGTACATATGACTCAAAATCAATCGCTGCGAATTTTTCAATGGCATCAAAGACCAAATCAGATGAGTGTGCGGTCAGATGGATCGAAACATTCATATCGAGACAAAGCAGACCGAGCGAAGAAAGGAGCGAGGGGTCGGGAAGAAGATTGTTCGGATTTTTTCCGAGGACGATCTTCTTTCCCGTGACGCTGTTTTGCTGTTCGCTCGTCTTGTAGCTGAAGCTGCTGCCGGTTTTTTGAGTTAAAGCAGCCGCTAATTCATGGGCGGCGGTATCGTATTCCGAGCTGCTGCTGACGACGGTATACTGTGCCGTTCCGTCCGTGATAAGGTTTACGAAATAGACGGACTCAAGTTTTTTTTTAGCGAAAGATCGGCAAAGATCGGACGGTGGTCCGAGGTCAATTCCATATAATCTCCGTTAATCTTACGGCAAGCGATAACATTTAAAAGGTCGGTGGAAACCATAATATGGTCGATCACGTTATCTTTTGTGGAGCTCGTTTCCGTACCCGTAAGATCTCCCAAGTCCTTGCAATCGTCGGTTTGAACGTATGCGCAGCGGACATCGGTATTGGCAATGGTTCTTTGATAGGTTTCGGTATCGAGTTCGGTATTGAAGTCACCCGTCAAAATGATCGGGATATCGGGATAGAGTTCTTTGAGTTCGAGAATTTTTGCATTGACAATGTCTGCCGCTGCCAGCTGACCGGGAAGATTACCGCTTCTCGTGGGGTTGTGGAGATTGAGAACGATGTATTTTTGTGTGGGATCGTCGATCTTCGAGAAGAGCGCCCACTGCCAACGGTGCATTGCGTTGTCAAAGTCTCCGGGATAGAGAACGTCCTGCGCCTCGATCTGCCATACCGTCTTGCGGTAGAGGATCGGGTTCCAATATGCACCGGGATTATCTTTCATCTGATCGTAGACGACGAATGCGTATTCGCTCGAAACGTTGTTGAGAATTTCGGTGAACATATCGGCGGGAATACCATTGACCGTACCGTTCTGGATTTCCTGCATTCCAACGAAGTCAGGCAGGTAGAGCATAATTTCTCCGGTGACGATGGCAATTCTTTCTTGCCACGAAATGCCGTAGGGTTTTTCGATATCCTTGATTCCGTTGGCATCCGCTGCGCAGACGATGTTGGAGGTCATCACGCGGATATCGGTATCCTCGGATTTTTCGACGCGCATAGAAGGATCTGCGGGGATTGTGACGTTCAGATCAACTTGATCGTTTGTGTTCGAGAGATAGAGCATATGAAGCGCAGTTCTCATCTGCTCGGCAATGCGATAGTTCGGGAACGGGATCGAAAGACATCCGTCTGCACTCTTGATGACGTAGTCGTTTTCAGCAAGAGCATCGGTGCTCGTGAAAACGATCTCGTTTACGCCGGTTGCTTTGTCTGCGGTTTTGGTCGAGAGATAAACACCACTGTAACGTCCGATCTCATCGATCAGTTTTATGATGCAGAAGTTTTCGGTAGCACTTATGTTCTTGGGAACGATAATGGTGTACTCCGAGAGGGGGGTGCCACAAAGGGAGGGATTCGGATTGATGTAATTTGTGGGGTTGGCAATGAAATCAAATACGCTCATCGGAACAGAGACAAGTTTCTTGCCATCGGATCCCGTGGAGATGTAAGGAGAAAAATCAATCGCGCCAAAGCGGTCGACTGCCGCAATCACCGTTTCTTCAAGATGTCCCGTAACATGGATCGACGAACCGGTGTAGTAGAAGAGCAGACCGAGATACGAAAGATCGGAGGGGTTCGGCAAGAGAACGTTCGGGTTCTTTCCGATTACGATCTTTTTGCCGGTCGCCGTATCTTGCTGAGTGCTGGATACATATTTAAACGTAACGCCAAGCTGTGTGCGCAGCTTTGTTGCAAGAATGATAGCCAGATCGTCGTATTCAGGGCTGGAGCTCACAATGGTGAATTGTGATTTTCCGCCCTCAACGAGCTTTACCTTCATTCCGCTGGCGGTCGTATTTTCGGGATAGATCGGAGCGGGAGGTGTAGCGGGAAGCGAAAGCTCAGAGGGGAGCTCTACCGTTTCTTCTTTGCCGCAAACGGAGCAGCTTCTGGTCTTTTTCCAAACGTTGCCCTCGGTGGGAACGGTGGTAACGATCCAATCACCCGAGTGACCGAGTGCTTCACCCTCGGTTTCACCGCAGGTACCGCAGGTCTTGGGCTCGGTGCAGGTAGCATCTTTCCAATCGTGACCGAGCGCTTCACCCTCGGTTTCGCCGCACGTCGCACAAGTTTTGGGAGTCGTGCAGGTGGCGTCTGACCAAGCGTGTCCGGGAATTTCTCCCTCGGTATGGTTACAATTGTCGCGTTGGCAGGTCGCGGGCTCGGTACAGGTGGCATTTCCAAGGTCGTGTCCGAGAGGATTGCCCTCGGTCGCTCCACAGGTGCCGCAGGTCTTAGGTTCGGTACAGGTAGCGTCTTTCCAATCGTGACCGAGTGCTTCGCCGCTCACTATGCCACAACCCTCTCTTTGACAGGTTTTGGGCTCGGTGCAGGTAGCGTCGGCAAAGTCGTGACCGAGCTTGCTTCCCTCGGTCTTGCCACACATATTACAGGTTTTGGGTGCGATACAGGTGGCATCTGCCCAGTCGTGTGCAAGTGCGGTTCCCTCGGTCTCTTTGCAGAGACGGCAGGTTTTGGGAGTATCACAATCGGCAGCGATCCACTCGTGTTCGCAAGTGGGGGCATTCGTCTCGTTCATATCAGACGGTGTGACGTTGACAGAAACTTCTTGCGTACACGCAACCGCCGTCAACAACAGCATAATAACCAATAGGAAGAATAAAAATTTTTTCATAGTTCTTTCTCCTTTGTATAGAGTAATTACAGTATATCATAAAATCATAAGTTTGTAAAGAAAAAAACTTGATTTTTTGTGAAAAATGTGATATACTGATGTTCGAAAAGGAGAAAGCCAACAAAGGAGAACTTATGATGAGAAAAATGAAATATATGAAGTCGATTTTGGCGCTGATTTTAACGGTTGCGATGATGCTGAGCCTTTCGACCTTTCTGAATTCGTGTGGGGAGGGACCCGAAACGGAAAATGAAGGATCGACAGGGGGCGGAGCTGTGGAAGAAACCGAAACGAAAAAGAAAACGATCTACCGTCTTTCCTCTGAAAAAACGAACTACGTTCGCATTCAGATCAAAAATTACGGGACAATCGTGATCGAGCTCTATCCCGACATAGCCCCCGAAACGGTCAAGTTTTTCCAAGAGCTTATTCAGACCAAGTATTATGATGATTCGACCTTTCACCGAATTTTGAAGGATTCGGTTGCCGAGGGTGGTATTCCAACGGATCAGAGCAAGACAGAGACACTTCCGACGCTTGCCGACGAAACATCTTCGCTGACGCTCTCGCGCGGTGTTGTTTCGCTGCTTCGCGAGGAAGAAAAGGGAGCGAAATTCTTTGTTTGTCTTGGGGATACGCCCGAGGTGGAAGGAACGTACGTAGCATTCGGTAAGGTCGTCGATGGCTTTGATACGCTGGATCATTTGAATGAAGTGCCGAATTTCCATGGACAGGTGTTGGGAGAAAAAATTGAAATGCTCGAGCTTCGCTTTGTCTATCCCGATCTTGTGGGGGGAAGAACGTAAAAAGTGAAAAAAAGGTGATTTTTTCGAAAAAAGCGTGAAAAAAAGCGAAAATTTTGCAAAAAATATTCAATTTGCTCTTGCAATTTTGAATTATTGTGATACAATATAAGAAAGACGGAGCGATCCGTTGAAATAACTTTGATAAAATTATGGAGGTATTTTACGATGGCATACAAGATTACCGACGAGTGCATCGCTTGCGGTGCGTGCGCAGACGCTTGTCCCGTTAGCGCAATCAAGGAAGGCGATACCAAGTACGAGATCAATGCTGACGAGTGCATTGAGTGCGGCGCATGCGCAGAAGCTTGCCCCGTTGCTGCTCCCGTTGCTGAGTGATTTCGGGTTATCCTAAATACATACGGATACAAACAAACGGATCGGTATGCGGAGCATATCGGTCCGTTTGCTTTTTGAGTTTTTGTGAGGGGAGGAAACAAAATGCCGCGTCTGTCTGAGAACGAACGCATTGACGAGGTCAACGAGAAGATCTCGCTCATTCAAAAAAAAGACGGTTTGACCTTTGGCACCGACGCGTTTCTCTTGGCGTCGTTTATTCGTCCGCAAAAGAGTGCGCTTGCGGTTGAGCTTGGTACGGGGACCGGCATTGTTTCATTGCTTCTTGCCGCAAGAGAGCGCTTTTCTAAAATTTGGGCGCTCGAGGTTCAGGAAGAATTTGCTACGCTTGCCGCGCGCAACGTGCTTCTCAACCGAATGGAGACACGGGTTTTCGTGCGTCACGCCGATCTTCGTGAGTTTGGGGTGGACGAGCTCGGCAAAGAGGTTGACGTTGTCTTTTCCAATCCCCCTTATATGCGTACCGATAGCGGAAAACGCAACGAGTCGGACGGAAAATATATTGCGAGACACGAGGTCTGCGGCAATATCGGCGATTTTTGTGATGCTGCCGCACGGCTTCTCAAATACGGCGGACGCTTTTATTGCGTATACCGCCCCGATCGGCTCTCGGAATTGATGGAAGCTCTGCGGAAGCATCATTTAGAGCCGAAGCAGATGGTCTTCGTTCACGCCGATGTCGAAAGCGAGCCGTCGATGGTGCTGGTGTTGGCAACCAAGGGCGGCGCTCCCTCGCTTCGTATTCTGCCGCCGCTGATCTTGCATGATTCGGTAGAGAAAACGGGAACGCGCAAGCTTGGCGCACGGGCACAGAAAATCTACGATACGATGAGCTTTTATGAGTGAGGATAGAGAATCAATGGAGCATATCAAACGAGTTTTGAGCTACGTTCGCCGCGCGGTGGACGATTATGAAATGATCCGCGAGGGCGACAAGATCGCGGTAGGCGTTTCGGCGGGCAAGGATTCGCTGACGCTTCTTTGCGCGATGGCGGATCTTCAAAAATTTTATCCCAAAAAGTTCGAGCTTTGTGCCATTACGGTCGATATGGGCTTTGAGGGGGCAGATTTTTCCGCGATCTCGGCGCTGTGCGAGCGTCTCGGCGTGCCGTATCATATCATTCCGACGCAGATCTCGCAGGTGATCTTTGACGTGCGAAAGGAAAAGAACCCTTGCTCGCTCTGTGCCAAGATGCGCCGCGGCGCGCTTTATCGCGGGGCAAAGGAGCTTGGCTGTACGACGGTCGCGCTCGGACACCATTTTGACGACGTGGTCGAGACCTTTATGCTCAATCTTTTTTATGAGGGGCGTATCGGATGCTTTCAGCCCGTCACCTATCTTTCGAATACCGATATTACGATGATCCGACCGATGATCTATATGCCCGAGAAGGACGTGCGGTATTTTGCGGGGAAAGCCGAGCTGCCCGTCATGAAATCGCCGTGCCCTGCCGACGGCAACACCGAGCGCGAGGAGATGAAGCAGCTGCTTGCCCGCCTCGAACGAGAGAACAAGGGCTTGCGCTACCGCATTTTTGGTGCGATCCAGCGCGGCGAGATCGACGGGTTCCGTCAATTTGGCAAGATGCAGGGGATCAAAAGTTATAGCGAAGAAGAATAAAAAAGAGCCTTTCGGCTCTTTTTTATTTGCGCTTTTTCTTTCGTTTGGATTCTTCTTGCTCGAAGGGAGCATTGTTATGCAGGATCGGAACACACTCGTTATCGACGACGATGAAATGGTCAATGAGTGTGACACCGAGGTGCTCGAGAATGATTTGGATTTTTCTGGTTGTGGCGATATCCTGCGCGGAAGGCTTGGCGATCCCGTCAGGATGGTTGTGTGCGAGCACTGCTGCCGCGGCGTTCTTTCCAACGGCAAGTGCGCTCATCTTTTTGATCGAGATTTCGGACATTCCCGAAAATCCGCTGCCGATTTTCTCGGTGTGTACAATTCTGCCCGCGGAGCTAAGAAGGATCAGATAGATCTTTTCCTTGGATTCTCCGATGAAGAGCGAGCAAAGATATTCCATTAATTGAGCGCGAGAAGTGAGCGGATGAGTGATGTAGTGTGCGTCGCGAGAATATCGCGCAATAATTTCGGAGATGATACGCAGAAAAAGAGCACTATTTTCTCCGATCCCCTCTACGTCCTGCAACTCATCCATTTGTGCGTCGAATACACGGCGAAATCCACCGAATTTGTTGATGAGACGATGTGCGGTTTCATTTGTGTTTTGCCTTGAAACGGAATAAAAAAGTGCGACTTCCAAAAGCTCGTGATCCTCGAGCGATTTCAGATCGATTTTGGCTCTTTCCCGCATTCGTCCGCGATGTCCTTGATGTAACTTTTTATCCACAGAAATATTCTCCTTTGTGTTGAATTCTTTGACTTTGTTATTGTATCATTTTTGACACACTTCGTCAATATTTTTGTGAAAATATTTCCGATATTTGGTCCTCATAAAGAAATTTTCGTGGGAAAAACTACGAATAGGCGGCGAAAACCGTATCAAAGGAGGATTTGACAATGATCATGGACAGAATCGCCTTAATTATTACGATCATCGGCGCGCTGAACTGGGGAAGCATTGGACTTTTCCGTTTCGATCTCGTTGCGTGGCTTTTCGGCGGTCAGACGGCTCTTGGCAGCCGCATCGTATATACCGTCGTGGCTTTGGCAGGAATCTGGTGCATTTCGCTCATTTTCCGTGCTCGCGAACGCTTTGAAGCGCTGGACGAATAATCAAGTAAACAGAAAAAGAAAAGGGAAGCTTGCGTGCAAGCTTCCCAAATTTTTTATTCGTTTTCCTTGACGATGGCAAGGCAGAGCTCTGCGAGCGCGCCTGCGTCGGGTTCGGACGGGCACTTGGTCATCAGCTCCGCCGCCGTCTGTACCTTGGGGAACGCGATGACGTCGCGGATATCCTCGAGACCGAGCAGGAGGGTGACAAGTCGGTCAAAGCCAAAGGCAAGTCCGCCGTGGGGCGGTACGCCGTAACGGAAGGCATCAAGCAGGTAGCCGAATTTTTCCTGCGCTTCTGCTTCGGAGAGACCGAGCACCTCGAACATCTTGGACTGGATCGCTCCGTCGTGAATTCGGATCGAACCGCCGCCGAGCTCGGTACCGTTGAGCACGATGTCATATGCCTTGGCGCGGACACGGCCGGGATCGCTGTCGATGTAGGGCAGGTCCTCGTCCATCGGAGAGGTGAAGGGATGGTGCATTGCGTAGAAGCGTCCGTCTTCCTCGCTGTATTCCAGCAACGGGAATTCGGTGACCCAAAGGAACTTGAAGTCCATCGGATCGAGAATACCGAGGCGCTTTGCGCACTCACAGCGGAGCGCGCCGAGCGAATCGAAGACGACTTTATTTTTATCGGCAACGATGAGAATGAGGTCGCCTGCCTCCGCTCCCATTGCTGTCTTGATGGCTTCGTTTTCTGCTTCGGTCAAGAATTTTGCGTACGAGGACGAGATGTCCCCCGTTTCTGCCCATTTGAGCCAAGCAAGTCCGCGTGCTTTATAAAGCTTGACAAATTCTACAAGCGAGTCGATCTCCTTGCGGGAGAACTTTGCACCGCCCTTGACGTTGATCGCGCGGACCGAGCCGCCGTTCTCAATGGCACCCGAGAAGACCTTGAACTCACAACCCTTGAGGATCTCGGAGAGGTTCGTCAGCTCGAAACCGAAACGGATGTCGGGCTTGTCCGAGCCAAAGCGATCCATCGCCTCGGCGTAGGGCATCCGCGGAAAGTCTTCGGTAACTTCGATATTCATATATTCCTTCAGCACGCGCTTGAGGAAGCCCTCGTGCATCTTCATCACGTCGTCTGCCGTGACAAACGACATCTCGGTGTCGATCTGCGTAAATTCGGGCTGACGGTCGGCGCGCAGGTCCTCATCACGGTAGCAACGGGCGAGCTGGAAGTAACGGTCAAAGCCCGAGACCATCAGAAGCTGCTTATAGAGCTGAGGAGACTGAGGAAGTGCGTAGAATTTTCCCTTGTGGACACGCGAGGGAACGAGATAGTCGCGCGCACCCTCGGGTGTGGGCTTACAGAGGGTCGGCGTTTCGATGTCGATAAAGCCTTGCTCCGCGTAGTAGTCACGCGCGATCTTCGACAGACGCGAGCGCGCGATGATATTTCTCTGCATATCGGGACGGCGCAGGTCGAGGTAGCGGTGCTTCAGACGAAGCTCGGCATTGACGCGGCTGTCCTCTACGATCTCAAAGGGAGGGGTCTGCGCTGCCGAGAGAACACGAAGCTCGTCGACGGCGATCTCGATCTCCCCCGTCGGAATATTCTTATTGATCGCACCCTCGCCGCGGCGGCGAACGCTACCCTTGGCGCAGAGAACGAACTCGGAACGGACACCAAACGCCTTCTGGAAGATCTCGCGGTCGGTCGCGTCGTCAAAGGCAAGCTGAACGATACCCGTGCGGTCGCGCAGGTCGATGAAGATCAACGCACCAAGGTCTCTTTGCTTTTGCGCCCAACCCATCACGCAGACGCGTTCGCCGACATTTTCTGCCGACAGTTCTGCGCAGTAGTGAGTGCGCTTATCGGTTGCGGTTAATAATTCTGCCATAATATATTATTCCTTTCCTGTCAAGTCAAATCAAGCAATGGGAGTTCCCTTGCGGTCAAAGAGGGGAAGCTTCTCAAGGTAGATCAGATCCTCGCGGTTCTGTGCGTCCCCCTCGGCAAAGACGGTCATTTTTCCGCAGATGACGCCGCCTGCTTTTTCAACGAGATATTCGAGTGCCTTGAGAGATTCGCCCGTTGAGATGACGTCGTCCACAATGAGGATCTTTTTGCCACGCATTTCTTCGGCATCGGCAATGTCGAGATAGAGATGCTGATCCTTTTCGGTCGTGATCGAATGAAGATCGGCTTCGAAAACGCCCGTCATATAGAGTTTGGGCGATTTGCGCGCAAGAAAATATTTCTGGTTGCCCGCGAGTCTTGCCATTTCGTGGACAAGCGGAATACCCTTTGCCTCAGCGGAAATGAGATAATCATATTCGGGCGCGCGAGCGAGCAGAGCTTCGGCACACGCCGTCGTCAGCTCGGGGTCACCGAAAATGACAAACGCGCCGATCATCAGCGTATCGCTGATCGGGCAGAGGGGAAGTGCACGGTCAAGACCTGCGATCTTTGTTTTGTAATATAACTGTTCCATCGTAAATTCTCCGTTTCAAAAACGAATTGTCAGCATAATGCCTCAATTTAATATTATACACGAAACTTGCAAAATGTCAATCGAAATCAGAGATTTTTTTCCAAAAAACAAAATAAAAAGCAGCTTTCCTCAAAGAAAGCTGCCTTTTATACGTTTGCTTGTCAAAAGCTTACGCTCTGGTAACTTTACCCGAACGCAGGCAACGGGAGCAAACAGCAACGGTCTTGGGTGTACCGTCAACAATTGCCTTTACCTTGCGAATATTGGGCTTCCAAGATCTGTTGGTCTTACGATGAGAGTGGGAAACGGCCTGTCCGAAAACGACACCCTTTCCGCAGATGCTGCACTTTGCCATATTGACACCTCCTTATGTGTACAAGCCGAACGGAGATCGTTCGATCGTGCTTACCTTGTTGATTTTCATAGAACATTTGCTATTATATCATATCCGAAATCAAAATGCAAGAGCTTTTTGAAAAATTTTTTCTAAAAAATTGAAAAAGGTCAGATTTTTTCGCCAAAGCAAAGCGCGCCGTCGGTCGTTTTGAGGCGTACGGAGTGAATTTCTCCGTGCATGGGACGTGACGCGGGAACGGCAACCTCCAAAAAGTCGGCGGTATGTCCGTATGCCATTCCTTGCTCGTAGGTTTCAAAGAGAACGGTGGTGACGGGTTCTTTCGCTACAGCTTCCGTAAGAAGTGTACGGCGCGTATCTTCTGCAATGGCTTCGAGCTCATGCAGACGGCGGCGCTTGATCTCGTCGGGGATCTGATTCGGCATCGTTGCGGCAGGGGTTCCTTTGCGCTTGGAATAGGGGAAAATATGTACCATCAAAAAGCGCGCGTTTCGCAAAAATTCTGCGGTATCTCTGAAATCCTCCTCGGTCTCTCCGGGGAAGCCGACGATGACGTCGGTGGTGAATTTGACGTTCGGGATCGCTTCGCGCAAAAGCTCGATGGCGCGCATTGCCTGCTCGGCGTTATACTTTCGCTTCATTGCGGCAAGCGTGCGGCTGCTTCCGCTTTGCAGGGAAAGGTGAAAATGGGGAGTAAGCGAGGAGAGTTTTGCGATTTTTTCGACAAAGTCGGGGCGGATGAGCGATGGGTCGAGCGAGCCGAGACGCACTCTTCCGATGCCCTCGATCTTGTCGATCTGCTCGAGAAGGGTGGCAAGGTCGACGTTGCCAAGATCTTTGCCGTAGGATGCCGTTTCAATGCCCGTCAGCACGATCTCGCGGCATCCGTTTTCAGTGAGCGTACGCACCTCAGAAAGCACGTCCTCGGGCGCTTTGGAACGGATCTTTCCACGCGCCGAGGGAATGATACAATAGGTGCATCGGCTCTCACAGCCGTCCTCGATCTTGATATAGGCGCGTGTGCGCTCGAACGAGCGGATCTGCATTTCCTCGAAGCAGGCATTCTCGATCGGATCGACCGAGACGGCGGGGCTTTTCGCTTTCTGTCCTTCGCGGACAAGGCGGCAAAGCTCCTCTGCGGCAAACAGTTTTTTCGTATTGCCCACGACGGCATCCACGCCGTCGATGGCAGCGATCATCTCTGCCGAGGTCTGTGCAAGACAGCCCGTAACCACGACGACGGCATCGGGATTTTTCGCGATCGCGCGGCGAATAAACTGTCGCGCCTTGCGGTCGGATTCGGCAGTGACGGTGCAGGTATTGATGAGATAAGCATCACAAGGCTCGGCAGGCGAGGAAATGTCAAATCCCTCTTTTTCAAGCAGCTCTGCGATCGCCTCGGATTCGTATTGGTTGACCTTACAGCCTAAGGTGTAAATTCCAACGGTTTTTTTTGGCATCATATTTCTCCCGAAAATTTCTTGATATTATTTTATCACGAATTTTGTTTTTTGTAAATATCAAACGAAGAATTTCCGAAATCCTCTTGCAAAGAGTGGGGAAATCCTTTATAATAAATGTAATAAATCAAGAAGGACTTATGGTATGAGAATTCTTACGATCGGAAAAAATGACGCGGGGCAGAGACTGGACAAGTTTCTTTCCAAAGCAGTCAAGGGACTCCCCACGTCGATGATGTATAAGCTGATCCGCACCAAGAAGATCAAGGTCAACCGAAAGCGGTGCGAACAGAGTTATATGCTTCGCGAAGGGGACGAGATCCAGCTCTTTATCCGCGAGGAGTTTTTTGAGTCTCCCGAAAAGGATGAGGGGGCGCTCTCTCGCATCAAGCCGAAGCTGAGTATCGTTTACGAGGACGACAATATTATGCTGCTCAACAAGCGCCCCGGGGTGCTTGTTCACGAGGATACCGCGGCGGCGGAGAATACCCTGATTATGCATATTCAGGCATATCTTTATCAGAACGGCTCGTACGACCCCGAGGCGGAGCAATCCTTTGCGCCCGCGCTGTGTAACCGTATTGACCGTAACACGGGCGGAATCGTGATTGCCGCGAAAAATGCCGAGGCGCTCCGCGTAATGAACGAGAAGATCCGAAACAATGAGATCTCAAAGTTTTATCTTTGTCTTGTGCACGGTACGCCGAGACCCGAGAAAGCGACGCTTCACGGCTATCTTCGCAAGAACAGCGCTGACAACCGTGTTGAGGTCAGAGAAACTCCCTTTCCCGGGGCAAAGGAAATCATCACAAAATACCGTGTTCTCGAGCGTCGGGGGGACGAATCGCTCCTTGAGGTCGAGCTCGTGACGGGACGGACGCATCAGATCCGCGCGCATATGGCGTCGATCGGACATCCGCTTCTTGGTGATGGAAAGTACGGGATCAATCGCGAGGAAAAGCAGAGGGGCTATAAATATCAAGCTCTTTATGCCTACCGTCTTTCGTTTGATCGGA
>JAFQPC010000126.1 GCA_017411935.1 Clostridia bacterium
CGTAAAAACGTTAGAAAGGACGAATTATGTACGATATTATCATTGTCGGCGCAGGACCTGCGGGACTGACCGCCGCACTTTATGCACGCCGTGCAGACAAAACTGTATTAGTCATTGAAAAAGAAAGCTTCGGCGGACAGATCACATCTTCCCCCAAGGTAGAAAATTATCCCACCATCAAGGAGATCAGCGGAAACGAGCTGGCTCAAATGATGCTCGATCAAGTCATGGAGCACGGCGCTGAACTTGAAATGGCAGAGGTTTTGCGCATTGAAAAATCAAACGGTGCGATGAAAGTCATTACCGATTACGGCGAATTTGAAGGAAAATCCGTCATTCTCGCTACGGGCTCGAAGCACCGCCATCTCGGACTTCCTCGCGAGGAAGAGCTTACGGGAAAGGGCGTTTCCTACTGTGCCGTTTGTGACGGCGCATTCTTCAGCGGTGCGCCCGTTGCCGTCGTTGGCGGTGGAAACACCGCGCTTCAGGAAGCAGTCATGCTGAGCGAATACTGCACGCACGTCACCGTTGTTCAGAACCTCTCCACGATGACGGGAGAAGCTCGCTTGGTTTCGATCCTCGAAAAGAAACCTAACGTCACGATGATCTTCGACACGCTCGTGACAGAGCTTCTCGGCGAAGATAAGCTTGAGGGAGTGCTTTTGAAAAATGACAAAACGGGAGAGACCACAAAGCTTTCGGTAGACGGACTCTTCGTTGCGATCGGTCAGGTTCCCGAAAACAAGCCTTTTGAGAACCTCGTCCCCCTGAATTCCTACGGTTATATTACCGCAGGCGAAAATTGTCTGACGAATACTTCGGGCATTTTCGTTGCGGGTGACTGCCGTACCAAACAGGTACGACAGATCACTACCGCAACGGCAGACGGTGCCGTCGCAGCCCTTGCTGCCTGCCGTTATCTTGACGCTCTGGAAGCATAAAAAAATCTCTCCTACGGATGTAGGAGAGATTTTTTATTGATGCAATTTGCGATATTCGCTGGGAGAAATCTTTTCCGATTTGACGAACAACTCAGAAAAATATGCCGCAGTACAAAATCCCAGAGCCTGTGCGATCTCATTGATACTTTGATCGGTAGCAATCAATAGATTTTTTGCTTTCGTCAAACGAAGCTCATTGCGGTATTCCAGCATTGTAATTCCCGTTACCGATTTAAACAGATGCGAAAGATAATACTGACTGACCTTCAGCTCTTCCGCAAGCCGTCCTACCGAAAAATCACCAGCAATACTTTCGCTGATCTTCTTTTGCGCCTGTGCTACGATGGGAAACGTCTCCTTCGGCTTCGTCGGTGCGTGACGAACAAATCGAATAATATCCGCCAACGCATCGGCATCTTTATTTTCCGAGGATCGAAACCGAACGATCAACGCATCCAATTGCTTCGCATCGACGTCTACCAGATTAGAGCAATGAATCGGATATTTTTCCAAAATCACTCGTACGGGATCTTTCTCTCCTTCTTCAATCAAAGTAACTGCCATCTCATATTCGTCCACCGTAAGCGACAAATAAGGATCGGGATCTCCGTCCGCCAACTTCCCAAGCTTGGAAGCAATATTTTTCAAAAAGCTTTCGGGATTTGTCAGCGTACCGTTCAAAATATCCTGCTCGGTAATTTTCGCAGTAAAGACTTCTCTCGCATCGGCGTACGCCTGTTCCAAAGACAACCGTCCGTCACCGCGCTCGCGGTCATAAGTGATATAAATAAATCCGTCATCGCACTCCATCGCATCAGGATACGCCACGTCAAAGCGCTCATCGAGCAATAGTCTGTACGGAAAGGTTTTTCCGTCGTCTTCCGAGAGCATCGCCGTCAAATTGTTTCTTCCGTGAAAATCATAGTGGTTGATCAGAAGGACACGCCCCGAACGTAATCTTCCAAAAAAGAAGCGTGAGCAAGGTCCTTCCAATTCACTCTTTTGTCCTTTACTCCACGTCTTTCCTCGGTCGTAAGAATAACTTTCCCCTATACCGTCTGCACGGCGAACGAGCATTCGAAGCACACCGTTGTTCTGTTCCAGTATCATATGCTCGTCAAAAGAACGCTTAGGAATATCCGCGCCGCCAAGACGAATAAACGTTTTTCCGCAATCGGACGTTTTATACACATAGGAAGCAGGAACGTCACTGATCAATAGCGAATCTCTCCGCATCTCATTTTTCAAGCCGTAATGCCATAGCGCAATCGGAAAAAGCCATTCGCCTGTTGACAGAACCGTAGGCTTATTAATCATGATCCCGCGTCCGATATAAAATTCTTTTCCCCAAGAAAGCGTTTCGGCATCGGGATTTTCGCAAATCGCTCCCCATACCTCTTCTCCGGGCATCACACTCCAAATAAACCAAAGACGCTCCAGCGGATCGATCCAAAGGCACGGATCGTAGCAACGGTATTTTCCCATTTTTTCTGCCGCAACGATCGGCTCTCCAAAATCACGGCCATTCTCACTTTGGATGACAAAGCAGTAATTTCCGTAGGTTTCCGAGGTAGCTCCCGAATAGAGTGACAAAAAGGTTCTTCCCTTCTTGGTTCGTGCAATACTTGGAATTCCCTGCCAAATACGATGACAAGCATTAAAGCGTTCCAATTCTTTTGGATTTGTAATTAACATTGGTTCGTCTCCTTTGATGAATGATGATGTTATTATATCACTTCTCAAAAGCTTCCGCAATAACAAAATTGTCTAAAAACAAAAAGGCGAGAAATCGCCTTTTTGTTTTTTATATTCAAACACCCACCGTCATTTTCATTTCTTCGGATTTTTCCGCTTCCACATTCACCTCTTCGGGATCACGGAAGGTCGGAACGATCGCTTTGATCGTATTTTTCACTGCGTCGATCTGACCGTGATGTTCAAAATCAACCACAGAGTTCTTCAGAAGCGCCAAGTTTTCTTCCATATCCTCGCGCGTCAAGGGCTGATCCTTTTCAATAAAGATCATATCGTTATCGGTCTTTGTCAGAGTTTCGGTCTTCATCAAAAGCTCCTCATAAAGCTTTTCTCCGGGACGAAGTCCAATTTCCTTGATCTCAATGTCCACGTGAGGAACAAGACCCGACAAGCGAATCATATTTTCGGCAAGATCGTAAATACGTACGGGCTTACCCATATCAAGAACGAAAAGCTCGCCCTTCTTTGCCATCGCACCCGCCTGCATCACAAGCTGGCTTGCCTCGGGAATGAGCATAAAATAACGAATAATGCGCTTGTCCGTCAGCGTGATCGGACCGCCCGCGGCAATCTGCTTTTTAAAGAGCGGAATGACTGAGCCGTTCGAACCCAATACATTACCGAAGCGAACCGCCGCAAACGAGGTCTTGCTGTCGGTACGGCACTGCACC
>JAFQPC010000127.1 GCA_017411935.1 Clostridia bacterium
CCACCAAGTCCGAGGCAAGACGTGCCATTGAGCAGGGCGGCGTTTCGGTCGACGGCGAAAAGCTGACCGACGTACGCGCAACCTTCACCGCAGAGGAGCTTGCAGACGGCAAGGTCTTCCGCAGAGGTAAAAAGAACTACCGCAAAGTTCTGGCAAAGTAAAAAAGAATGCCCGTGTGTTGAAACACACGGGCAATTTTTATTTGTTTTCTTCGTTCTGCTTGAGCTGATTGAGCTCGGCAAGGAAGGTCTCGATATCCTTAAATTCACGGTATACCGAGGCAAAGCGAACGTACGCGACCTCGTCCTTCATTTTAAGGTGCTTCATCACAAGCTCACCGATCTCGGTCGTGGTGATCTCGGGAGACAACATCCCTTGAATTTCGTTTTCGATCTCGCCTACGATCTCTTCCGCACTCACGGGACGCTTCTGACACGCCTTAAGCAAGCCAGAGAGAAGCTTGGTTCTATCAAAGAGCTCTTTCGTTCCGTTCTTTTTTATGACAATAATCTGAACGGTTTCAACAATTTCAAAGGTATTAAATCTTTTCTGACAAGCCTTACATTCTCTGCGACGACGAATGCTGTTGCCTTCTTCCACAGGTCTCGAGTCAATCACTTTGCTGTCAGGGGTTCCGCAAACGGGGCATTTCATGGGACGGTCTTCCTTTTTTGCCGATTCGTCGGCAACCTTTCTTCAATGGAATTTACCGTTTTATTATACCATACCTTTTAAAAAATGTAAAGAGAAAACCCTCGATTTAACAAAAAATTTCAAGTTTTGTCGAATCTTCTGCCACCTCACGCAGATGAATGGGCGAGAGTCCGCCGCGAACTGCTTTTGCAAAGATCTCCTGCGCTTCTTTTCTTTGCGTTCCGATCAATTCCATTGCGTAGTCTTCCTCGCGCTCAATATAGAGGACATAGCTCAGTGCGCGTTCAAACTGCACACAAAGCAACGCATAGCACGTATTCTCTTGTTCCATCCAATCAAGGACTGTCAGACAGCCGTTTTTCTTTTGTTTCATTTTCACACTTCCTTTTATCGTATTTCGAGAACTTCTCTGTTCTCTATTATACACCCGAGAAAATACCGCTTTCGATGAGCGTTTTTGAGGAAGTTAGAGAAAAATCGGCTCTTTTTGACGGTTTTGGAGAAGCTCGTGGAAGTAAATATTCCCTTTTTCGGATAAATATCCATTTTTTGATCCATTTTAATTCAAAATTTAAAAAATGAAGAAGCTTTTTCCAAAAAGAGCATTCATTTCCACCCCTCTAACTCTTGCGATTTTGCTAATCCTATGCTATAATAATAAAAAACGACGCAAATCGACCTCGGAATCGTCCTTTGAATATTCTTGCGAAAAATTCGGTTACATACGAGGTATTTATGCATATTTCACACCCTTCCTTTCTTCTTCTGCGTCACGGACTCTTTTCGGTGCTTGCGCAGCTCTCTCTGATATTCGTCTATATCGACTCACTCTCCGCGACACTTCCGCCCTCGCTTCTTTCTTACCGTTTTGCCCCGTGGCTCGAATATCCTCTCACCACGATCGCACTTCTTCTTGGCGGCGCGTATTTTATTGAATGGATACAAAAAAACGAAGTATGAATTTCATACTTCGTTTTTTGTAACTCTGCCGATAAGCCGGGTTCTGTCGTGAACGGTCATCTATCTTCGCTCCGTGTCACCACGGAGCTTCGGGTGTTACCCCGTGCCACCTGCGGATGTGTGTCGGGCAAACGATCCGACTGCGGTGTTGCTTCGGATAGGGTTTACAGCAAACCTACGTTACCGTAGGAGTGGGTGAGCTCTTACCTCGCCTTTCCATCCTTACCGACGAGAGCGTCGGCGGTATATTTCTGTTGCACTTTCCCGGGAGTCGCCTCCGGCTGACGTTATCAGCTACCCTGCCCTGTGAAGCCCGGACTTTCCTCACGGTAATACCTTTCGGCACCATACCGCGCGACCGTTTGACAAAGTTACCCATAGATTATAGCACAAAAAAGCCCGATTGTCAAGCAATCGGGCTTTTTTTTACTCTTTTTCGCTACCAACGAGAATTTTTCTCATCTGCGGAGTTTTGAAGAGCACCAACGCACCCGCGGTGGTAAAGATGATCTCGGGCAACATATACGCGCCGTTATAGACGAGACTGTACAGCCACGTATTCTCGGTCGCAAAGCCGTCCCACAGCATTCCTGCCGAATGGAAGATCACGACACCGCTGATGAGATGGAATACCAGTCGGAGCAGCATTGCAGTCACCGTTCCGCCAATAATTCCGCCCCACGATTTGTTGCCGAACATTCCCGCAAGACCGAGCACCGTAAATGCGCCGAGGTAGTCGAGAAAAATGCAGGCGATCAGCATCGGAACACTCAGTCCCCAGCCAAGAAGACCGTCAAAGAGGATTCCCTGTCCGAGCTGAACGATCGCATAGACCAACGATACGGCAAGTCCGCTCTTTACGCCATAGCGAAGCGCAAAGACAATGATAGGAAGCATCGAAAGAACGGTGATCGAACCTCCCCACGGGAATTTCACGATTCTGAGATAACTCAGGATCGTAGCGAGAGCAACCATCACTGCGCCCTCGACAAGCATTTTTGTTTTTGTGTTTTTCATAAAACACCTCCTGAAAATTTCAAAACCGCACGGAAATCTCCCGTGCGGTAATGAAAATCATAGAGGCGTTCCCGTCTATGACGATTGCAATCTTCCTACGCCGGTATTATCCGTATCAGGTGAAAGGGTTCGGCTCGCGCCATCTCAGCCATAAGTGGGCACCCCTGATTTCTATGCGATTTTTGTAGATTTATTGTAACACCAAAATAGTGCTTTGTCAAGTACTTTTTTACATTTTTTTCAAAAAACGCTCGCTTGCCTTTAAAAATAACAGACCGAGG
>JAFQPC010000013.1 GCA_017411935.1 Clostridia bacterium
AAGGCGTTGGCGTTTACCGGATTAAAGGCTAATAAAGAAGTTTCTTGGCTTCCTTCTTACGGACCCGAAATGCGCGGAGGTACGGCAAACTGTAACGTTATTCTTTCCGATACTCCCGTCGGTTCGCCGATCATTACCGCTCCCAATGTGTTGATCGCGATGAACCTTCCCTCGCTGGAAAAATACGTCAATTCGGTCGTTTCCGGCGGACAGATCTACGTAGATTCTTCGCTGATCAACGCCAAAGTGGAAAGAGCTGACGTTGAGGTCTTCTATATTCCCGCAACGCAGATGGCAAAGGAAGCGGGAATTGCTACGCTCGCCAATATGGTGATCGTAGGTCACCTTCTTGAGAATCACCCCGAGCTCTCGTTCGACGGTGCGGAAGACGTGGTGGATAAGCTCGTTCCTCCGAAAAAAGCGGCGCTGAAAGAGCTGAATATGAAGGCGCTCAGCCTCGGAAAAAATTATAAGAAATAATTTTTTGCAAAGGAGATCATAGTATGAGTAATAAGCAATTGGATTGGGCAAATCTCGGCTTTGGATATATCCAGACCGACAAGAGATACGTTGCAAACTTTAAGAACGGCGCTTGGGAAGAAGGATTTCTGACCGAGGACGCAACCGTTACGCTCAACGAGTGCGCAGGCGTATTTCAGTACGCTCAGACCGTTTTTGAGGGTCTGAAGGCATATCGCACGGAAGACGGACGCATCGTTACCTTCCGTCCTGACCTGAACGCACAGCGTATGGCGGACAGCGCAAGAAGACTTGAAATGCCCGCATACCCCGAAGATAAGTTTATCGAAGCAGTGGAGAAAGTCGTTGCGGCAAATGCTGACTTTGTGCCCCCCTACGGCTCGGGTGCTACGATGTACCTCCGTCCGTATATGTTCGGAAGCAACCCCGTGATCGGTGTGAAGCCCGCAACCGAATATCAGTTCCGTATCTTCGCAACGCCCGTTGGTCCTTACTTCAAGGGCGGCGCAAAGCCTCAACGCTTCGCGTTTGCGATTTTGACCGTGCAGCTCCTCGCGGAACGGGTCATATCAAGGCAGGTCTGAACTACGCAATGAGCTTGCACGCAATCGTGGATGCCCACAATCAGGGATACGACGAGAATATGTACCTCGACTCTGCGACCAGAACCAAGGTCGAAGAGACGGGCGGAGCAAACTTCCTCTTTGTTACCAAGGACGGAAAGCTCGTCACCCCCAAGTCGGATACCATTCTTCCTTCGATCACCAGACGTTCGCTTTGCTATGTGGCAAAGGAATATCTCGGTATGGAAGTAGAGGAAAGAGAAATCTACCTTGACGAGGTCAAGGACTTTGCAGAGTGCGGTCTTTGCGGAACGGCAGCAGTTATTTCGCCCGTAGGAAAGGTCGTTGATCACGGAACCGAGATCTGCTTCCCCAGCGGAATGGCAGAAATGGGTCCCGTAACCAAGAAGCTCTACGATACCTTAACGGGAATCCAGATGGGAAGACTTGAAGCTCCCGAAGGCTGGATCCGCGAGATCAAGGTAAAATAAGAAATTATAGGATACCGCCGATGAGGAATCAAACCTCATCGGCGGTTTTATCATCAAGAGAAAATAATGAGATCAAAATCGGAATCGCTATTGAATTTGCTCGGTATTTTTGATATAATGAAATAAATCGTATGATGAAAATAAAAAGAAATTGCTAGGAGAAAAATGATGCGTAAAAATTTTGGTGCAAAAACTTGGCTTTATCCAATGCCCGTGCTGATCATCGGAACGTATGACGAAAACGGAACGCCTAACGCGATGAACGCAGCGTGGGGCGGTATTTATGATACCAATCAAGTGATGGTCTGTCTTGCGGACGACCATAAGACCACCGAAAACATCAAAAAGACGGGAGCTTTCACGGTCAGCTTTGCCACGGTCGAGACGGTCGTTCCTTGTGACTACGTCGGTATCGTTTCGGCGAACGACGAACCCGATAAGTTTGACAAAGCAGGCTTTCACGCAACGAAGAGCGAATTCGTCAATGCACCGATCATCGACGAGCTTCCGATGACGGTCGAATGTAAGCTCCTTAAGTTCAATGAAGACGGAATCTGCATTGGTGAGATCGTCAATATTTCTGCTGACGAAAGTATCCTCGATGCGAAGGGAAAGATCGACGCGAAAAAACTCGATCCCATCATCTATGACGGCATCACGCACGCATATTGGAGTTTCGGAGAAAAGATCGGTCAGGCATTCTCTGACGGAAAGAAGATTCGCTAAAGCAAAAGAGAAGGGAGAGCCATATGAAGCTTGCGTGCAGTGCGTTGGTCAAATTTATCGTCGGACTTCTTTTTGTGGGAACACTTTTGTTTCTGCCCGCGGGAAGCTTCGGCTATCTGAACGGCTGGCTGTTTCTTGGGCTGTTGTTTATCCCAATGCTCCTTCTCGGTGTCGTTCTCTTATGGAAAGCACCCGATCTGCTCCGAAAGCGGCTTGATGCAAAGGAAGAGGAGAAGACGCAAAAGGGTGTGGTTGCGATTTCGGGTCTTTTGTTTGTTGCAGGCTTTGTCGTCGCAGGACTTGACTTCCGCTTGGGCTGGTCGAAGATGCCTTGGTGGGTGGTCATCGTCGCGTCCGTGGTCCTTTTGATCTCGTATGCGCTTTATGCCGAGGTCATGCGGGAAAATGCGTATCTTTCCAGAACGATCGAGGTGCAGGAAAATCAAAAGGTCGTCGATACGGGACTTTACGGAATCGTCCGCCACCCGATGTATGCCGTAACGCTTTGGCTCTTTCTCGCAATTCCGTTGGTGCTTGGCTCGTGGTGGTCGCTCCTTTGCTTTGCACCGTATGTCGTAGTCATCGTCGTTCGGATCCACAACGAAGAAAAGGTGCTCGAAGCAGGACTTGACGGCTATTCGGAATACAAACAACGAGTGAAATATCGGATTTTGCCGTTTCTTTGGTGATTTGATCTGAAGTTTCCCGAAAAAAGGATTTTATCAGCCGATCATAGTAGTGAAAAATAAAAAATAAATAGATTTTATGAGGTTAAAAATGATTGCATCGAATTTGAAAACGAATTATCTTTCTTATCCCATGGGGATTGATCCAGGTCGTGTGGTGTTGACTTGGGTTCCAATGGACGGAACGTATCAAAGCGCTTTTCGTATTACATTGAAATATGATGACAAAATCATATTTGACAGCGATAAGATCGTGTCGTCAAAAACAGAGTATGTTCCCGAAATTGAGATTCCATCAAAAACGAGAGTTGTTTGGACGGTGACGCTTTGGGATGAAGAAGACCGCCTTAGCGAGCCTGTCTGCGGTGTGTTTGAAACCGGTATGGCAGAGAGTGACTGGGTTGCAAAGTGGATCGATCCCGAGCCCACCTCGCCCGAATACAGTGAACGCGCAAGATTTATGGCTCCCCTCAATCCTGCAAGCTATTTGAGAAAAGAATTTGAACTTTCGGAAACAGGGGAAGCAAGACTTTATATTACTGCCCACGGTGTATATGACGCTTGGATCAACGGTCAGCACATAGACGGATATTATATGGCACCGGGAACCAGTGACTACGATCACCGTATCCAAGCGCAGACCTACGATGTGGGGCGTGCACTTCGCAGGGGTCGCAACGAGATTTTGGTCAGTATCGGAGAAGGATGGTGGCGAGGAAGTCACGGTTGGAGTATGCGTCGCTATTGCTTTGGTACCGATCTCGCACTTCTGTGTCAGTTGGAAATTGACGGAAAGGTAGCGGTGTGCTCGGACACTACTTGGCAAGCCAGCCAGAACGGCCCCTTGCAGGAAAACGATACGATGCGCCTCGAGCGCTACGATGCCCGTAAGGAGATCAGCGATTGGCACGGTGTTAAGGTAGCGGATTACGGTTATGATAAGCTCGTCGGTACCTGCCTTCCCATCACGCCGCACGAGCAGTTTCGCGCAAAGCTGATTACGACGCCGAACGGGCAGAAGCTGCTTGATTTCGGACAGAACTTTGCAGGCTACGTTGAGTTTGATCTCGTGGCAAACGGCGGAGAAAAGATCGTACTCACCCACGGAGAGGTCTTGGACAAGGACGGCAATTTTCAAAACGATAATTTCCAAAATCCCGACTCGCCCCTCTGCCGTCAGAGGATCGAATACACCTGTAAGCAGGGAAGAAACGTCTATCATCAGACGAAGTGCTATTACGGCTTCCGTTACGTTTTGGTAGAAACCGAGCTTGAAATTACGGGCGAAGAATTTACGGGCGTTGCGGTCTATTCCGATATGGAGCAAACCTCGTTCTTTACTTGCGGTAACGAAGAAGTGAATCGACTCTTCCAAAATATCCTTTGGAGTATGAAGAGTAATTTTATAGACGTTCCCACCGACTGTCCCCACCGTGAAAAATTGGGATTTACGGGTGACTGTCAGGTTTTCTCGGAAGCGGCAATGTATTTGATGGATTCCTATCCGGTGCTTCAGCGTTGGCTGCGCGAGGTGGCGTCTGCACAATACGAAGACGGTTGTATTCCTCAGGTCGTTCCTCGGAAAGAGGCAAAGCCAAGTAAATTTGGGGTAGGGAATGACGGCTCGGCAGGTTGGTGCGATGCCTTTCAGCTTGTGCCGTACCGTATGATGAAACGATTAAATTCTCCTCGTTTGGTGGAAGAGCTCTATCCCGCCATCAAGCGTTGGATGCTTTTCAATCTGGAGAGAGCAAAGCAGAAGCGTCCCGAACATGAGAATCTTCCCGCAGAGATTCGAGATTATGTCCTTGACAGCGCGACCAACTGGGGCGAGTGGTGTGAGCCTGGTATGGATTCCAAAGACTATCAAGCAGAAGGCGAAGCGACGGGCCACACTGAAATCGCTACCGCGTTTTTGTCGCAAGGCTGTCTCTTAATGCAAGAGATGGCAGAGCGTTTGGGAGAGAAAGAGGATGCCGAATTCTTCCGTGATGCGTATGAGAAGACCAAGGCAGCTTACCGCTATCTCTACGTAAAGGACGGCAGAATCTACTCGGAGCGGCAATGTCATTTTGTCCGTCCGATTGCCCACGAGCTTCTTTCCGAGGAAGAAAAGAAAATTGCGGCGGCAGATTTGGCGGCGCTGATCCGTAAAAACGGAAATAAAATCGGCACGGGATTCCTCACCACCTGCTATTTGTGTGACGTCCTAACCGATTTTGGCTATGCGTCGGTTGCCTATGATCTGCTTTTGCAAACCGAACAGCCGTCGTGGCTCTATGAAGTTCGTCAGGGTGCAACCACGATTTGGGAAAGCTGGTTTGGTATTACCAAAGACGGAGAACGAAGCGGATCGCACAACCATTATTCCTTTGGTGCGGTCAGCGAGTGGATGATGAGCAGAGTATTGGGAATTGTGGTGTCGGACGGAAAGCTCACGCTGCGTCCGTATCCCGACCGTAGACTTGGATTTGCAGAGGGATCGTATCGTTCTCCTTTGGGTAAGATTGCATCGGCTTGGAAGTATGAGGGCGACGAAATCCTCTATACCTTCGAAGTGCCGTGCAATAGCGATGCAACGATCACGCTCCCCGACGGACAAACCTACAAGGTTTCCCCCGGCATTCATACGTTCCGTACGAAAGCGTTGGATTAAGTACCATCACCGCACACAACAAGGCGGAGTATATGCTGTTTGCGTCGGTCGTAATGAACACGGTTTATTACGAAATGTGCGTTTCTGCGAAAAAATAATATTCTAAACGTTGAATAAAAAATGCCGATGAGGAATCGCAAGAAACCTCATCGGCTGATTTTATATCCCATAACTTCCCGTCAACGGATCTTTAAAAATGCCAATTTCGGGAGTTGTAAAGGTAAACATAACGAAGAGCAGGGCAATTCCGCAAAGCACTAAAATTCTCCATTTTGGCGACTTGCAAATCAGTTTGTTTTCCTTCATGAGCCGAGTCTCGTAGAGATACGTGATCGCGGCAGAAATAAAGAAAATGGCGATGTTGAGCCAATCGGGAGACTTGCCGATCACTCCGTTGTAGGTGTAAAAGAGAACGGGGATCAAGATGATTCCAAGAAGAATCCCACGGAGCTTGATACACCAAAAATTCTCGCGGTCTCTAAAGAAAAAGCTCTGCACAATAGCAAAAATAAACATCGGAACAAAAAGAATCTTCATATGCTCCCACGTCGATTCGTTTACTCCCGAGATCGGAGCGATCCATACAGCCTCGCCGAGCCAATCATATAAAAAATGCAACAAAGTACCGCCAAGCGCGGTCACAGCAAAGCCAAA
>JAFQPC010000014.1 GCA_017411935.1 Clostridia bacterium
AATCCCGCCCCCGATGTAAATAAAAGCCTTCATTGATTTCTCCTATGGATCCTTTCAGCGCTTGTCCCATTTTTTCTTTGCTTTGAGAATGGCGTGCAGCTCGCAAAAGCTATCGTGGCGCGATTTCGGGATCTCGCCCCGACGCACCGCATCGACGATGGCACAGCCCTCTTCCTTGGTATGAGAACATTTGGTATATCGGCACTGCCCGATGCGATCGACAAATTCACGCATCGCGAGGGGCAGATCTTCGCAGTCCATAAAGTCGAAACGCTCAAAATCGAGCATCGAAAATCCGGGAGTATCGGCAATATATCCGCAGTTTTCTCCCTCGGAGAGCGCGAAGAGCTCGACTTGCCGTGTGGTGTGCCGTCCGCGCTCGATCTTTCGGCTGATTTCCGAGGTCGAGAGCGCGAGGTGGGGAAAGAGGCAGTTGAGAAGCGTTGATTTTCCCACGCCCGACGCGCCTGCAAATGCGGCGATCTTTCCCGAAAGGTTTTGGTCGATATATTCTTGCAGGGCATCAATGCCCGTGTTTTCCACCGAACTCACTGCGAATGCCGAAAATCCGCAGGACGCATAGAGGTCACGAAGCTCCTCGGCAAAATCGGGGCGCAGCTCGGATTTGGTGACGACGATGATCGGTTCGATCCCCGTGTGCTCGGCAATGGCGGTCAGCTTGTCGATCGTTGTCAGGATCGGTGTCGGAGATGCCGCCGCCATCGTCACGAAAATACAGTCGAGGTTTGCCATCGGCGGACGAATGAGCGAATTTTTTCGCTCGAGGATCTCATCAATGACAATACCTTGCTCGCCGTCCTCGAGGAGCGTGACGCGGTCGCCGACGAGCGGCGTAATTCCGTCGTGGCGAAACGAGCCGCGGGCACGGCAGGCGACGGTCGAGCCGTCGGAGCGACGGACGGTATAAAGACCGCCCACGCCCTTGATGATGATCGAAGTTTCGTTGTGTTCCATAAAATTCGTCCTTTGATAGATTTGTTAGCTACTTAAATAAAGATCTACCGAAACGGTAGTGGATGTGATCGGAGTACCTGCGGGGGGCGTTTGCTCGATGACCGTTCCGCGCGGCGCGGCATTTGCGACCGAGGTAAGACTGCCCACGACAAGTCCGTATTCGCGCAACCGAGCGACAGCGTCGGCGTAAGACAGACCGCAAAGATTCGGCACGGTGCGAAGCGCGGTGCTTGGACCGAGACTGACGGTATAGGAGATCGCCACCCCCTCTTGTACCTCGCTCGATGCGCTCGGTGTTTGCGCAATGACGATGCCCGCGGGGCGGGGGGAGCTTTGATAGGAAACCAATCCTACCGAAAATCCTTTGGTACGCAGGAGCGTATTTGCCTGCGCCTCGGTCAGTCCGAGAAGGCTTGGCACGGAAAGGGTGCGGTGTGCGGTTCCCTTACTGACCTGCAAAATGACCTGATCGCCCTCCCGAAGCGTCGTTCCTGCTTTGGGAATGGTTTGAAGCACCGTTCCCTTGGGAGCGTTTTCGGCTTCGATTTCGCGAAGACTGACCGAAATTCCGTGGTTGCCGAGAAGCAGGCTTGCATCTCGCTCGCTCTGTCCCGCAAGGTCGGGAAGCTTGTACGAGGGTCGTCCGCGGCTGACGGTAAGGGTAATGTTACAAAGATCCGCGCCCCGATAGATGCGCCGCGTTACCCCTGCGGCAGGGGATTGCGAGATGACGCGCCCCTCTTCGATCTCCTCGTGATCGGCGTATTGCACGATCAGATTCCAAGGGAGCTCGTCTCCGTATTTTTCGGTTTCATTTTGCAAAACAAGCGCGGGATCTTCTCCGAGAAAGCTCGGAACGGTAAAAGATCGGTAGGGTGCGTGATAGCCGCCGAAAAGGTGGAGCAGAACGCTTCCCGAGGCGAGGACGCCAAGAACAAGCGCGGCGCAGAGCGCACCCGCAAAAATAGGGAGCGTGTTTGCGTGCGGTCGGTCGAGCTTTGTCCGAATGCGCGCGAGCATCTTTGAAAGATGCTTCGAAAGAAAGGAAATTGCTTTTTGTAACCGCTGTTTTTTGAGGTGCTTTTGTCGTTTTCTTCTCGGCTTTTTTTGTCTTTTTGGGTTTGGTTCTCCTTCGGGGAGCTCGCCGATCTCAAAGAGCGAGGCAAGACGGATGCGTTCTGCCTCTTCTTCTCTTGCGCGCCGTAGGGTATCCAAGCCCTTGAGGCGAAAGCGTCGCGCGTGACGATTCGGCAGCGAGAGAGGGTTGTTTTGATTTCGTTCCGACACCTGAAAACGGTACTTCATAGGGTTCTCCTTTTTCGCGTTTATGTAGGTGCGGGACGAGGTTTTATTCGGTTTCTTTGGCTTCCTCGGCGCGGCGAAGCTGTCCGCAGGACGCGTTGATGTCAGAGCCGAGGCGACGGCGCACGGTGGCGCGAATGCCTTTCTTTTCGAGCACCGAAGCGAATTTCGCGATGGCGTTCTTGTCGGATGCCGAAAATCCCGTCTCGGTGACGGGGTTGACGGGGATCAGATTGACGTGAATGGGGAAGGAGCTGTCCGCTCCCTTAGTACGCAGATGCGCGTTCAGCGTTTTTGCCAGATGTAAGGCATTCTCGGGCGAGTCGTTTTTGCCCGCAATGAGCGTGTATTCAAAGGAAATCCGTCTGCCTGTCACGGCATAATAGTCGCGGCAGGCATCGAGCAATTGCTCGACACTCCATTTTTTGTTGATCGGCATAATGGCACTGCGCGTTTCGTTGTCGGACGCGTGCAGAGAGATCGAGAGTGTGATGGGAAGTTCTTCTTTCGCAAGGCGCGCGATCTTATCGACCAGACCGCAGGTCGAGAGCGAGATATGGCGGTAGCCGATATTGAGTCCCTTTTCGTGACCGACGAGACGCAAAAATTTCAGGACGTTGTCGTAGTTGTCGAGCGGCTCTCCGATGCCCATCATAACGATGCCCGAGATTCGCTCGCCAAGATCACGCTCGGCGGCAATGATCTGTCCGAGCATTTCCGAGGGGGCGAGGTCGCGAACCTTTCCGCCGATGGTTGAGGCGCAGAACGCGCAGCCCATACGGCAACCGACCTGCGAGGAGATGCAAATGGTGATTCCGTGTTTGTAGCGCATCACCACGCTCTCGACCGAATGACCGTCGCGGAGCGAAAAGAGATATTTGACCGTACCGTCGAGTGCCGATACGAGCTTGCGGCGGACGGTAGGAAGATAGAAGAAGCTGACCGACGCGAGCGCTTCCTTGGTCTTCTTCCCAAGGTTGCTCATCTCGTCGGGCGAGATTCCCCGATGGATTTGCGGAAAGATCTGCTCGGCACGGTATTTCGGCTCTCCGATCGAGATCACGAGGGCTTGCAGCTCCTCAAAGCTCAGCGAGAGCAGATCGGATTTTTTCGATTGATCCAATTGATTCATCATAAGTCCTTTTGGTTATGAATTTTTGCAGAGACGGGCAATAAAGAAGCCGTCGGTTTTGTGGATATGAGGAAAGAGTGTTACCATTCCCTCGGGGCAATCAAAGTTGCCTGCCGAAAACGGTGAGAGCGAAAATTCGGGATGGTCACCAAGAAAAGCTTTGACGTTTTCTTCGTTTTCCTCGGGCAAGATCGTGCAGGTCGAATAAATGAGCACACCGCCCGACTTGACGTAACGGCACGCCGTTTCAAGAATATCTCGTTGGATCTTGGGAAGCGCCTGCGAAACGTCGGGGTCTTTGTAGCGCAGTTCCGGCTTTTTGGCAAGGACACCGAAGCCCGAGCAGGGAACGTCGCAGAGCACACGGTCGGCTTGTCCGAAAAGATCGGAAATCGGTTCGCGTCCGTCGTGCGCCTCGGTCTCGATGATCGTGATGCCGAGACGTTCGGCACCCGAACGGATCAGCGAGAGCTTCTTTTCGTGCAGATCAAAGGAAAGGATCTTTCCCTCGTTCTTCATACGGATCGCGCTGCCGAAGGATTTGGAGCCTGGGGCAGAGCAGATGTCAAGCACCGTCTCACCCGCGTTCGCGCCAAGCGCCTCGACGCAAAGCTGTGACGCTTCGTCCTGCACGAAAAATTCACCGCGGGAGAAGCCGTCCAGTGCGCGCACCGCACCGCGGACCCTAAGACCGTTTGGTGAGAGGGGCGTGGGGGTGGCAGAAAGTCTTTCGGCAAGCGCGTCACGCGAGGTTTTCAGCGTGTTGACCGCGAGGGTCGTATCGGGCGTTTGTGCGAAGCCTTGGAAAATTTCTTCGGTCATCGTCTCGCCATACGCCGCGAGCAATTTTTCGACCAAGGGACGTCCCACCGAATAGACAACCGACAGATAGGTCGGAAGATCTTCTTTTTCGGGAAGATACAAATGAGGGTCGCGCGTGTAGGCGCGAAGAATGGCATTGACAAAGCCCGACGCGCGGCGGGGCACGAGAGAAACGCTCTCGTCCACGGCGGCGTGCGGGGGAATGCGGTCAAGATAGATGAGCTGATAGAGCCCGAGGCGCAGTGCCGTACGGACTGCGAGATCGAGTTCGTTTGCCTTGCGCGACGAAAGACGGTCGATCTGATAGTCGAGCGTTAGCTTTCGCTCGGTCACCCCGTAAACGAGGGTAGCCGCAAGCGCGCGGTCGAGTTCGCTCAGCGAGGAAGCGTCGAGCGCGTGATCGAGCGCGATATTCAGATATTGATCGTTCGTTTCTGCTTTTTGCAGAAGTTCGAACGCAAGCTTTCTCGGGCTCATAGACGCCTCCTTGATGATCTGGAAAATTAATTTCTCCGCCGTCCGCCTGCCAGAATTACAAGACGAAGCAGGGTGAGCAGGGAAGAAACGAGTGCCGCGACGTAGGTGAGTGCGGCAGCCGTCAGAACCTCTCTTGCCGCGCCGAGCTCGTCTTCGTTCATCATTCCCGAGCCGCGCAGTGTGACCATGGCACGACGCGATGCGTTAAATTCGACGGGTAGGGTGGCGAGCTGAAAGAGCGCGATGGCGGCGTAGAGCAGAATGCCCGCCAGCATCAGAGGCTCGTAGGCAAAGATCAGACCGATGAAAAAGAGCGGAATTGCCATCACCGAGCCAAAGCGTGTGGCGGGAATGATGAGCGCGCGGAATTTCATCGGAAGATATTTTTTCGCGTATTGAACGGCGTGACCTGCCTCGTGCGCCGCAACGCCGATGGCGGCGGGGCTTGCCGAGTCGTGCACAGCGTCCGAGAGGCGAATGACGTTGGCTCTCGGATCAAAATGGTCGTTCAGGTGTCCGCGGATGTGCTCGATGCGGACGTGGGAAAGTCCGTTCTGGTCGAGAATGCGGCGCGCAGCTTGCGCGCCCGTTATCCCGCGACGCGTGGGATAGCTCGAATATTTTTTATAGGTCGACTGTACCTTGATCTGCGCCCAGACGGCAAAAAGAATGCCGGGGACCAGAAGAAGGATCGTCCAGTCGAAGCGGAAAAGTCCGAATATCATAGGATCATTACCTCATTTTATTTTAAAATATCACCGACCGAGAGCTTGCGTCCTCGGATAAAATCGGCGGCGGACATACGGGATTTTCCCTCGGGAAGTACGCCGAGCAGAGTGACGCTTCCGCGTCCGCAGGCGACCGTGATGCCGCTGTCGAGCGAGAGGACCTCGCCGGATGTTTTGTGTTCTTCCGTTTCGTCCGAGAGCTTTGCCGAAGTGACCTTCAGAAGCTTTCCGTCGGGGGTGTGCGTAAAGGAGAGGGGAATGGGCGAGAGTCCGCGGATCTGATTGTGGACGGTGCGCGCGTCGCGTGAAAAATCGAGAAGACAGTCTTCTTTTGTGATCTTTTGCGCGTAGGTCGCGCCCTCGTCGTTTTGCGGAATTCTCGTCAGAGTGCCGACTTCTTCGGCGGCAACCGTTTTTACGATCAGGTCTGCGCCAAGAGCGCCGAGCTTGTCGTGGATCGTTTCAAAATTGTCGTTTTCTTCCATGGGGAGCTCCTCGCGAAGAAGCATATCTCCCGTGTCGAGACCGACGTCCATCATCATCGTTGTAATTCCCGTGACGGTTTTTCCGTCAAGGATCGCACGTTGCATCGGCGCAGCGCCGCGATATTCGGGCAAGAGCGAGCCGTGAACGTTGATACAGCCGTGCTTCGGAAAATCGAGCACCGACTTTGGAAGGATCTTTCCGTACGCGACAACGACGATGAGCTCGGGCGCAAGCTCCTCAAGAAGCGCTGAAAATGCCTCGTCCTTGAGCGTGTTTGGCTGATAGACGGGCAGGGAGAGCTCCTCTGCCGCGACCTTGACGGGGGGCGGCATCATCTGGTAGCCGCGTCCCTTGGGCTTGTCGGGCTGCGTGACGACCGCGACAATCTCTTGCTTTGCTTCATACAGCGCCTTCAGCGAGAAGACCGCGAAATCGGGCGTTCCCATAAATAAAATTTTCATTCCGTGTACCTCTTAGTTGTCAAGCATACGAATGGCGCAGTCGATATAGAGCTTTCCGTCGAGATGATCGAGCTCGTGGCAGAATGCTTTGGCAAGCAGTCCCGAGCCCGTGTAGTCCACGGTTTCGCCCTTTCGGTTCAGCGCGCGTACTGTGACGTGCATCGGACGGCGCGTGATGCCCCAGCGACCGGGGACAGACAGACAGCCCTCTTCACTTTCCTGCTCGCCCGAGTAGGCAATGATCTTGGGATTGATGAGTTCAAAGAGCCCGTCCTCTTCGGTTTCGATGACAACGATGCGACGAAGCACACCGACCTGCGGTGCGGCAAGACCGACGCCGTTGGCGGCACGCATCGTCTCGATCATATCGTCGAGGAGCGTCAGGGTTCTGGGAGTAATACATTCTACGGGGCGGCAGACCTTGCGAAGCACGGTATCGCCCACCTTTACTATTTTCAGTTTTGCCATAATCTTCTCCAAATATGAAAATATAAAATATGAATTTGGTTTCGTTAAAGTGACGAGGGGTTGAAATCAATGGACAGCGTCGGAGCGCGCTCGGCAGATCTTGAAAACTCCGAGAGCAGTGTCGCAAACATCTTGCGACTTCGCGCATTGAGACGGCATTTGACGATCATTCGCATACGGTATTTGTTTTCGACCTTGTAGACGGGCGCTTCGAACGGACCGTAGGAAACGACGGGAACGTCGGAAAATTCTTTTTTCGTCAGCTCGGAAAAACGCTCCGAAAGACGCACCGCCGCGCGAGACAGTTCAGTTTCGTCCGACGAGGTGAGCTGCATCAGCACCATATCGCAGAAAGGCGGGAAGACGAGGAGTTTTCTAAGACGGATCTCGGTCTCGAAAAAGCGTTCGTAATCCTGCGCGCAGGCAAGTCGAATGCATTCGTGGTCGGGATTATTCGTTTGAATGATGGCTTCTCCCTCTTTTCCCGCCCGACCCGCGCGCCCGATGACCTGCGTGAGCATCGAGAAGGTGCGCTCGGCGGCTCGGTAGTCGTCAAGATAGAGCGACGCGTCTGCCGAGAGCACGCCGACGAGCGTCACGTCGGGGAAGTCGTGTCCCTTGGTGACCATCTGCGTACCGAGTAGAATATCGGCTTCACGTCGACGGAAGGTGCCCAGCATCTCCTCATACGAATCGCGCGTCGTGGTCGAATCGGCATCCATTCGCAGAATTTTTGCGGTAGGCAGCAGGGCATCGAGCTCCTGCTCGACGCGTTGCGTCCCAAAGCCCATTCTGCCGAGATGTTCACTGCCGCACGAGGGACAGGTGGGGGGGAGCGCCATTCGCTTGCCGCACCAATGACAGCGGAGCTCGCCGAGGTCGTAAGAGTTTCCCACCGTATGGTAGGTCATCGAAACACTGCACGTGGGGCAGACGATTGCCTCGCCGCAGCTTCGACAGCTGACAAAATTATGATAGCCTCTCCGATTTAAAAACAGGATCGACTGATTTTTCTTTGCTTGGTTTTCGCAGAGCTTTGCCGCAAGCAGATTGCCAAGGGGGGAGAGTCCGCCCGTGCCGATCTCGGCACGCATATCGGCAACCGTCACCTTGGGGAGCTCCGCGCCGCCGTAACGGTGTTTGAGCGTTACGAGCGTATAGATGCCGCGCTTCGCTTTATAATAACTCTCGAACGAGGGCGTGGCGGACGCAAGAAGCATCATCGCACCGTGCTGTTTGCAGCGGTAACGGGCAATGTCTCTTGCGTGATATTTGGGGTTCGCATCGGATTTGTAGGTATGCTCTTGTTCTTCGTCGATCACGATCAGACCGAGATTGGCAAGGGGGGCAAAGACGGCGGAGCGCGTTCCGATGACGACGTCAGCGCCGCCCTCTCGGATCCGTCGGTAGGTATCGACGCGTTCTCCATTGGATAGTCCCGAATGAATGATGGCGACACGGTCGCCGTAACGCGAACAGAAGATCTCGAGGGTCTGCGGGGTCAGCGCAATTTCGGGGAGAAGCACGATTGCGCTTTTTTTCTTTGCCAGAACGTGGTCGATCAGCTTCATCATCACCGAGGTCTTTCCGCTTCCCGTCACGCCGTGCAACAGCGCGGCGCGGGGTTCTCCCGCGTCGGAAAGGGAAGTCAGGACGGAGAGCGCTTCGCTTTGCTCGTCATTCAGGACGATGGGAGCGCAGTCCTTTTTTTGCTGTTTGGGGAGACTTCGGTCGACCGCCTGCTTTCGGCGGAGAACGAGCCCTTTCGTGACAAGCGCTTCGACCTGTGCGCTTGTTACCGCGCAGGCGGCAAGGAGTTCTCGCTCGGAAATTTCGCCTCGGTCAGCCTCAAAGAGGTAGCGCAGAATTTTGAGATGCGCCGCCGAGCGGAATTTGAGCTCGGACGTTCCTTTGAGGATCTCATCGACTTGGATCGGGTCGACGGCAAGCGAGACGACCGTCTCGGTTTTGGGTTCGGTCGAGACCAGCTCAAATTCGCGAAGAAGCCAGCCGCCCGCAAGGAGCTTTTTGAGTGTGCCGTCGAGCGTCTTTCCAAAGTTTTTTTGGAGAAGTGTTCGGCGGACGACTCCTTTTCTCTGCACGAGCTCGAAAATTTGTGCCGCTTCTTCTCCGAGCGTGGCGGGGTCGCTTTGTGCTTCGAGGCAGATGCGATAGATCTCCTCGGGGCGGGAAAGTGCTGCGGCGGGCATCATTGCGCGGACAGCATCGCCGACGGTACAGAGTGTTCCGTCTTTGATAAAGAAACAAAGCCCCAGACCCTCCTCGCCAAGAGACAGCGTTGGGTCGCAGACGGCAAGGATCGGCTTGGTGGCAGTTGTGGCAAGTTCGGGGGTCGGCTTTCTCTCGGTGACAAGTCCGATCTTCGGACGGTTGGAAGCACCGAAGGGAACGACGACAAAATCGCCCTCCCTCACCTTGTCGCGCAAAGAGGGAGGGATATGATAGTCAAAGCTGCGGTCCAGACAATACGGATGATCCAGAAGATAAATGCCCGCGTATTCCATCATGATCCCTCCTTTCCTAAGTCATCTTTTTGAAGACAGAATTATTCTGCGTCGGAAGTTGCTTCGGTTTCCTCGATCTTTTCGATGTTTTCTTCTTCTGCGGTGTGGATGATCTTATATTCACCTGCGTGGATCTTCGTGATCGCGTTCTTGACCGCCTTCTCGTCGCGGTATTCCTTGGTGATCATATTGGCAAGGTTGCGCTCGGTCTCCTTATTGTTGGCAGCCGCCGCTTCGGCAACGGTGCGCTGTCTGACGTATTCGTCGGTGATGAGTCTTGCGCACTTCGCGGTGGCGAGCGCCAGCTCGTAGCGGTTAAATTCGTCGTTCGTAAGTTCTTTGATGGTGG
>JAFQPC010000015.1 GCA_017411935.1 Clostridia bacterium
GATCGTGCTGATCGTTATTCTGTGTATCGCGGCACTGATCGTTCGCTTTGGAAACTTTGGCGGACGTACAACATCGGATAGATTGGAATCGTACGATGTCTATTTTTCTGTTACCGATATCGTATACACCTCCGAGGATGCTTTTGTGCCGGGGGATACGGTGACCTTGGTGGACAAGGGAATCGTTCTTGGCGAATTGGTGGGATTGGAGAGTATTTTGCCGGCAGAATTCGTCGCCCGCGATAAGAGCGGCAATTTGATCGTTGTCAATTATCCCGAATCCACTCGGATCGATGTGACAGGCAAGATCGTCTCGCAGGGAAATATGACGGATAACGGTTACCTTGTTGGCGGTACGACCTATGTTGCCTCGGGGACCAAGTATTCCGTGCAGACAGAGCATATGGATTTTGTTCTGACGATTACCGACATTGTCGAAAAATAAGAGATTTTTACAGCTATTTGTCAAAAATGTTAAACAACCGTAAAAAATGTATATTAAATTTCATCAAAAACCACGACGAAAGCCTATTGACTTTTACCGTCGAATTTTGATATACTTATATATACATGGGTGTAAGTCGAAGCCGATTGAGGTGTTCAACCCGTAGAATTATATTTTCGAGGAGCGAATAAAATGATATCCAGAGAAGTTACCATCACCAATAGCATCGGTTTGCACGCGAGACCCGCCACTTTCTTCATTCAGAAGGCCAATGCATATAAGGCTTCTGTTTGGGTGGAGAAGGAAGATCGCAGAGTGAACGCAAAGAGCCTTTTGGGTGTTCTTTCCCTTGGCATCGCACAGGGCATGACCGTGACCTTGCTTGCCGACGGTCAGGATGAAGAGGATGCTCTTGACGGACTGATGAATCTGATCAATACCGGATTCACCGAGTTTGCAGGCTAATTCTTTGAACGCTATCGGCGGGGTTTTTACCTCGCCTTTTTTCATTTTATAAGTGCCTGTTGCGTAGGTCGGTGAAAACTCTTTTGATCCGTGCCCTTGAGGAAGTTCGAGCGAACAAAGCGACTCTCCAATCCGTGCAGTATATATGCACCAATGAAACCAAGAGCACGGATCAAAAGTTTTTTGCGGAGCTTTTTTCAAAAAAGCAACATCTTTGCGCCCGTAGGCACCCAAAACACAACGAAAGGGGATCAGAAAATGCAAAACAGTGACCGCGTGGCGCGTCTTTTGGAAAAAGCCAATACGTTACCCCTTTGTCCGGGTGTGTACATTATGAAGAATTCTGCGGGCAAGGTGATTTATGTAGGAAAATCGCGCAAACTGAAAAATCGAGTGTCCCAGTATTTTCAAAACAGCGCCAAAAATGTTAAAACGCACAAAATGGTCTCATCTGTGGATAATTTTGACTATATTGTTTGTAATACCGAGATCGAGGCATTGACCCTTGAAAATACACTGATCAAGCAGTATAACCCTAAATATAACATCAAGCTCAAGGATGCCAAATCTTATCCGTATATCAAGATCACGCATGAGGAATATCCGAGGCTGATCTATACACGAACGCGCTCGAATGACAAAGCGACCTACTACGGTCCTTATACGGGCACGGCTACGGTGTTTTCCGTTTTGACACTTTTGCATAAAAGCTTCGGCATTCCGTCCTGCAACCGCCGATTTCCGAGAGATATTGGAAAAGAAAGACCTTGTATCTATAAGCAGATGGGACAATGCTGCGGCGTATGTACGGGAGAGGTCAGCGCAGAGGAATACCGCTCGCTGATTCGGTCGGCATCCGACATCCTACGCGGAAATATTCGAGAAACGCGCAAGCGGTTGGAAGAAAAAATGTATGAGTATGCCGAGAAAGAGAACTTTGAAGCCGCCATCCGCTATCGCAATACCATGAATGCGTTGGACAAACTGTCCGAAAAGCAGAAGGTTGTGGCCTCCGCGAAAGAAAACCATGACGTGATCGGTATTTTCGACGGCGATGTTTGTACGGGACTTTCGGTTCTTAATGTTCGCGAGGGTGTGCTGGTCAACAAGTCCGATTATGTGTTCGGAAGCGACCGTATTTTGGATGAAAGCGGGATCAGTACCTTCTTGTGTGAATACTATCGCGGAAAGGGAGACGTCCCTCATGAGATCTTGATCTCCTTTGAGATGGAGGAGGAAGAGCGCTTGCTGATTGGCGAATATCTTTCTTCCATATCCGAAAAGAAGGTCGAGCTTCGCACACCCGAGCGGGGTGACAAACGTGCTCTTTGTAAAATGGCGGTAGAGAATGCCGAGCAGGCGGCTCGACAGTATGTTTCGGATGCCGAGCGCTCGGATACCGTTCTTGCGGGATTGGCGGCATTGCTCGGTCTTGAGGCATTGCCGACAAGGATTGAGGCTTATGATATCTCCAATCTCGGTGCCGAGCATAAAACCGCAGGCATGATCGTTTGCGAAGACGGCAAGCTTAAACCTGCCGATTATCGAAGCTTCAGCATCAAGGGAGTAGCAGGTACGGATGACTACGCGTGTATGTGCGAGACCATGCGGCGGCGCTTTGCGCATCTTTCGGATGACAGCGGCTCTTTCTCGCAGATTCCCGATCTGATCCTGCTTGACGGTGGGCGCGGTCATGTTTCTTGTGTGCGCGAAGTGCTTTCCGAAATGGATTTGGATATTCCCGTATTTGGTATGGTCAAGGACGATTTTCATAAAACACGCGCCCTTTGTGATGAAGAACGGGAGATCAGCATTGCCCGCGAACAGCAGATCTTTGTTTTCATATATAAACTCCAAGAAGAAGTACATCGATATACCGTGGGGCGTATGACAAACGCCAAGCTCAAAACGCTCAAGACTTCTTCGCTGGAGGTCATCAAGGGAATCGGTCCCAAAAAGGCAAGAGCCATTCTTTTGAAATTCGGCACGTTGGAAGCCGTAAAAAAAGCCGATGCGGATGCCGTTGCTCAAACGCCCGGTGTCAGTCGATCCGACGCGGAGGCTGTCGTTCGCTATTTTGAGGAGCATTCGTAAGAAAGGAAATGTCTATGAGAATCATAACCGGAAGTGCAAGAGGTACTAAGCTGTTGACGCTTGACGGACTCAATACTCGTCCTACAGCCGAGCGCGCCAAAGAGGCGATTTTTTCCAAGCTTCAATTTGATTTGGAGGGAAGAAGTGTTCTTGATCTGTTTGCAGGCTCGGGGCAAATGGGGCTGGAGGCTCTCAGTCGCGGTGCTTCTCATGCCGTATTTTGCGACAAAGCTCGCGAGTCGGTAGAGATCATTACCAAGAATGCCGAAAAGACACGGCTCAAGGAAAAATGTACCATTCTTTGCACCGATCATGCTGACTGTGTCCGACGTATGGCGATGATGAATAAACAATTTGATATTGTTTTTCTTGATCC
>JAFQPC010000016.1 GCA_017411935.1 Clostridia bacterium
ATAAAGAAAAAAATTTGAAAAACAAAAAAACAAAAAAACTATTGACAAACGAAAAAAACTGTGGTATAATACTGACTCGGTACGGGCAAAAATCAATCGCCCGTCTCCTTACTGCGCGTAAATTTTTATTTCGATGCGCGCGGTCTTCAGTCCATAGGGAGGTGTAAAAAATGGAAAAGGTTATCAATTCTTACGAGTGCCTGTTCATCGTTGACGTAACCAAGGGTGATGAAACCTGTGACGCAACCGTGAACAAGTTCCTGTCGATGATCGAGGCAAACGCCGAGGTTGTTGACGTGGCAAAGTGGGGCAAGCGCCGTCTCGCATATCCGATCAACGATATGCCCGAGGGTTACTACGTTGTAGCTACCTTCAAGACCGAGCCCGCATTCCCCGCAGAGCTTGAGCGTGTGTTCAACATTGATGAAACGATCATGCGTTCGATGATCATCAGACTCGAGTATGACGCTGCCGAGAAGAAGGCAGAAAAGGCTGCAAAGGCTGCTGCTGAAGCTGCTGCTGAGCCTGCTGTCGAAGAAGCTGCTCCTGCTGACGCAGAGTAATTGACTTCTTTGGAGGTTCTGTATGTCGAATTTGAATTTGAACAAGGTCGTACTTGCAGGTAGACTGACGGGAGACCCCGAGCTCAAGCAGACGCCTTCGGGTGTTTCGGTCACAAACTTCAGCATTGCGATCAATCGAAGATTCTCTTCGAGAAACGGCGAAAATGCCGAACAGCAAACCGATTTTATCAATGTCGTTGCATGGCGACAGACGGCAGAGTTTATTACGAAGTTCTTCAGAAAGGGCTCCGCGATCTGCCTGACGGGAAGCATCCAGACCAGAGCTTGGCAGGATACTCAGGGACAAAGAAGATATGCGACCGAGGTCGTTGTTGATGACGCGATGTTCGTCGACTCTCGCGCAGAGAGCAACGCGGCGCAGGGTGGCTCTTACGTTCCCGACGCTTATGCACAAACCCCTTCGTTCTCCTCGAATGCGGCTCAGACGCCCAACTTTGAGGAGCTCAACACCGACGACGATCTGCCGTTCTGACGATCGCGCCGAACATCACTTTATTAGGAGGATACGAAAATGGATAGAGCTGAAAACACCGCGGCACGCCCTCAGCGTCCCGTTGTACGCAGAAGAAAGAAGGTCTGCATTTTCTGTGCAGATAAGGTTGATTTCATCGACTACAAGGATTCCGCAAAGCTGAGAAAGTTCATCAGTGAGCGCGGCAAGATCCTGCCCAGAAGAATTTCCGGTACCTGCGCAAAGCATCAGCGCGAGCTGAACACCGCAATCAAGCGCGCAAGACAGGTTGCACTTCTGCCTTACGTTACTGACTAAATTGCATCCAAAGACCACTGTTTCGGCAGTGGTCTCTTTTTGCGAAAAAAATGCGATTTTTTCTGTTTTCCCCCTTGACAGAAAGAGACGGGTGTGTTATAATAAATAAGGTTAAAAAAGAAAGACATCTTTAAGCGATACAGAGATATCGGTAAGATCGGTTTTTGGTAGTATAGCAGAGGAATACGGCGTGCCCGTATTGGATTTTTTGCGGAACGGTCTTGCCGAATGGCAGGACTTTTTTTGTAGCCAAATCCGTGAAAAGGACGGTGAATTTTTTGAACCAAACTAACGGAAAACGAAAAGCGATGGTGATGGACGAGGCGGCGCTTACGCGCGCGCTGGCGCGCATCACGCACGAGATCATTGAGCGCAACCGAGGTGCGGAGGAGATCTGCTTGCTCGGGGTCAAGCGCAGAGGAATTCCTCTGGCGGCACGGCTTGCCGAAAATATCCGACGCTTTGAGGGCGTTGACGTTCCGCTCGGACATCTTGATATCACGCTTCACCGCGATGATCTGACCGAAGCGGATAAACAGGGCGCGGAGGGCGCATGCCATATTCCGTGTGATATTCGGGAAAAGACGGTCGTGATTGTGGACGACGTGCTCTATACGGGTCGAACGGCACGTGCAGCGCTTGAAGCTCTTTTTGCTTACGATCGCCCGAAGGCGGTGCAGCTTGCGGTGCTCGTGGACCGAGGTCACAGAGAGCTTCCGATCCGCCCCGATTACGTGGGAAAGAACGTACCGACGTCGAAAAATGAATTTATTGCGGTTGCCGTGCGAGAGATCGACGGCGAGAACGGTGTCTATATCTGTGACACCAAAGAATAAAATGGAGGAGCAACCAATGAAAGAACAGAGAACTATGATGACGAATACCGCGGCGGGCACTCCCGTCGAGCTTTCGTTTTCCATTGATCGCGCGAAGGCGGCTCTGCCTTCTGTTTTTGCTTCTTCCGAATACGTGATTTTTCCCGGCTTTTGCGACGTGCACGTGCATTTTCGTGAGCCGGGCTTTTCTTATAAAGAGACGATCCGAACGGGAAGTATGGCGGCGGCGCACGGCGGATATACGGCGGTCTGCACGATGCCGAACTTGAAGCCTGTGCCCGACTCTGTCGAGCATCTGCGCGAACAGCTGGATCTGATCGGCCGCGACGCGGTGATCCACGTGTATCCGTACGCATCAATCACGAAGATGGAAGCGGGCATTGACTTGGTCGATATGGCGGCGCTTGCCCCCGATGCGATCGCGTTCTCGGATGACGGACGCGGCGTACAGGACGAGGAGATGATGCGCGCAGCGATGCTGGAAGCCAAGCGACTTGGCAAGATCATCGCGGCACACTGCGAGGTCAACGATCTTCTCCACGGCGGATATATCCACGACGGTGAGTACGCCAAGGCGCACGGACACAAGGGTATCTGCTCGGAAAGTGAATACGCCCAGATCGCCCGCGACCTTGAGCTTGTGCGAAAAACGGGTGTTGCCTACCACGTTTGCCACATTTCCACAAAGGA
>JAFQPC010000128.1 GCA_017411935.1 Clostridia bacterium
GGTGGTGTTTCTTTTTTTGTCAGAGCGCAGGCGCTTTGCGCCTTGCTCCGCAAGGCAAAGCCGCAGCGGAATTAGGTTCGCATTCGAGCCGAAAGCCGTCGGGGAGCTTGCTCACCAGCGGCTCGGCGAAGAATTCTCGCCGTAAGCGAGTACCCTAGTGCCCAAGAAAACGGCGGCAGCAAGCCACCGCCCTACAAAAGATACTTTACTTTCCTGCAAAGATATGTTATAATAAATGTGATAGGTTGACAACTTATCTATAACTTTTATGGGAGATAAAAGCTTCATATGGAATTAAAAATTCAATTACCGAGAACAAAAAGTTTTGATATAGAAATCGATAACGAACATTTTCATTCGGCATATGTTGATTCATCCAAAATGGTTTTTCTAACGCAAGGTGAGCATATTGTATCCGTATCCGACCCAAAGCCAAGTATGTTGCTTTGGGGGAAAATTACTCGTTTAATAAATCTATCTTCTCAAAATTCGTGCAAGTATAATGAGGAATTCAAGTTTAATGTAGTAATAGCTATAAACATTGTAATTTCCATTGAATATGGTAATTACAGTCAAGTAGGTTTTGTTTGCGACAAAGAATTACTGTCAATCTTGTTATAATTTAATGTCCTCTATTTCCGCCACAAAACATAGAAAAAAGACCAACTCATACGAGTTGATCTTTTTTACAATTTTTCCTTATGGTCAACCTCTGCTTTACTATTCCATTTGAAAATCTTTCCTTTAAATTGACAAATCACCGATCTTATGCTATACTAAAACCACAAAGCTCATGGCAGACTGCGTGAAAGGAAGGTACATCATAATGAGCAAAACGTTATCCAATATTTTAACCGTTTTTAAAGTGGCAAGAATCGTTGCCAAGGTCGTTTTTATTCTTTGTATCGTCGGCGGAGCGGGCTGTCTTGTCGGCTTATTCTGTCTCCCATTTGCCGAAGGTGCTGCTGAACTGTTTTTTGAGGAAAATTTGGATCTTTCCTCGGCGTATTTCGGTTGCATCGTTGGCGCGATCACCTGCGCGGGAGAAGCGGTTTTCGCATTTTTGTCGGAACGCTATTTCAAAAACGTCCTGACCGCAGGAACGCCCTTTACCCTTGACGGTTCGAAAGAATGCTTCCGCTTAGGTGTCGCTTCGCTGATCGTTTCTGCTGCCATTTCCATCGTATCGGCAATCGTTGCCGGCATATTGCTTGCATTGGCACAGATGAACGTTGCCGAACCTTATTTTAGTTTGTCTATCTCGCTCTCCACAGGACTGTTTTTCTTGTTCCACTCCATGATCTTCAAGCACGGTGCCGAGCTGCAAAAAACATCCGAAGAAACAACGCAAGAAAATTTTGAATCGCAGTAATTTCACAAACGAAAAAGGACGCTTTCGCGTCCTTTTATCTTTTTCTCTATTCTCTATTATCTCTTATCTATTGTATACTCCCTCATTGAGGTACGCAAGGAGATCTTCCTTACTCATTCCGTCGATACCGAGGTAGGCAAGGTTATAACGGCTCGTCTCGAAGAAGCTCGTCTTGTGCATCGCTCCCGCGAGAACGATCATCGAGTCGATGATGGGTGTGGGAACGCCGTACTGTACGCCGAGGTCGTGGTAGATCTTACATCCGATCGGAACGTCCTCGGTCATATATCTGTGGTGAATGGTATTCGGACCCGTGTTGCCCTCGTTCGACGGCTGATCGAGCGGGAATACGACGTTGTCGTTTCCGTTCTCGTCAAGTCCCATATACTCCTGCGTCAGCACGCTTCTGCGTGAGAAGAACATCTCGTACTTATAGCGAGGACAGCCCACGCCGATGGCATCGGCAAGCGCGATCTCCTCGTTATAGAACTTATACTGCACCTCGCAGATCGAGGGGCAAAGTCCGTGCGAATACATCGAATAGGTCGTCTTGTCGTTTCCGCAGAAGATCACTCCCCAGTTTTCCATCGTGGAAACGCCAAGGACGGTGGCTGGCACGTGAATGACGGGGTTAACGTTGGCAAAATCGACGTCGAGGACGGTATTTGCCGCCACGGGTCCGTCACCGTAAGTGACCGCATCCATACAAGGCAGGTACTTGACCGACTCGATAAACGCCTCGGTATCGGTCATCGGGAGCGCTGCGCCGCGCAGAGAGATCGCGCGGTATTTTGCGCCGACGTGCGGGAACTGGAATTTTCCGATGCTCTCGATTCTCGTTCCGTAAGGCGCGGACGACCAGCCGCCGATGATGACCTTCTTCGTCGAGCCGAGCTCGCGCATCAGCCGACGGAACAGAAGGCAGGCAAAGTTATCGGTAAATACGTGAATGACCTGACCGTCCTCGAGGTGAGGAATGAGCGCGCGGAAGAGTGGCTCGTGTCCCCAAGAGCCCATCGCAACAACGATCAGTCCCGCACCCTTGACGGCTTCGGCAATATCCGAGGTGACCATATCAAAATGCGCGCGGCCCGAACGCTCAAAGCAGTACTTGTTTCTCTGTACGCCGTCGAGCAGAATGCCCGTCTTGTCAACGTCGCGAAGCGAGGTCTTGGCAAAGGGCTCAAGGTCAAAGAGACGCACCTCGCGTACCGCGAGCTTCATATCTGCCGCACAGGTCTTTCCCACCGCACCGCCACCGAGGACGGCGATCGGCAGATCCTTTAAGTATTCCATATTTTTCATATTTCTGGTTCCTTTCTTTTGAAAAAATCTTTACAACCATAGTATAATATGATATAATTGATTTGTCAAATCGATTATTTTTATTGATTTGTTCAATTTTATTGAACTATGGAGAGATGATGGATACACAATCTGCCAATACGTTTGTTCATATCGCGCGCCTGGGGAGCTTTACTCGGGCGGCAGACGAGCTTCATTATGCCCAATCGACTGTGACAATGCAAATGCAACGCCTTGAAAAAGAGCTTGGCTACCCTCTTTTTGAGCGGATCGGACGCAAAACGCAACTGACAGCAGAGGGGCGGGAATTTCTCACCTATGCCGAACGCTTTCTAGAGCTTGCCGAGGGAGCGCAACGCATCGGAAGCGATGCCAAGCAAATGCGAGGAACGCTCCGCGTGGGAATTCTCGAATCTCTGCTCTTTGCGAAGATGCTCCCCATTCTTTCCGAGATCCGCCGTGATTATCCTCATCTTGAGATCAACTTAAAAATCGGTCAGGCAGCCGAGCTTCGCTCGCTTCTCAAGCAAAACAAGCTTGACGTCATTTACGTCTCGGGAGCGATGTGCTCCGACCTCTCGCTCCGCTCCTGCTACCGCCGCGAGGAAGAATTGGTCTTTGCCGTCGATCCCGCGCATCCGCTTGCGTCACGTAAAGATCTTGAAATTGCTGAGCTCTTTGAACACCCGTTTATCGTGACCGAGCCGACGGGCTATTGCTACGGACGGCTTTGTGAAATTGCCGCCGAGCAGGACGTATCGCTCCGCCACAGCGTTGAGCTGGACAGTGTGCTTGGCATCTGCTCTCTGCTCCACGACCGACAGAGCGTCGCGTTTTTGCCAAAATACGCACTCCGAGGCGAGCTCTCGTCGGGCTCACTAACGCTTCTCGACGTCTCTTACCCCAAGCAGATCTATTACAGTCACCTTCTTTGTGCCAAGGAAAAATGGATCTCTCCCCTGCTTGACGCGCTGATCGAAAAAATTCGCAATGCTTATCCCGAGCATTGAAAAATGTTGGAATTACCGAAAAACTATTGACACTCCTTTGATTTTTTCTTATAATAATATACGGAGCAAGACTCCCACGCAATCCAATATGAAAAGGAGAAACAATGATGCCGGAATACGTTGTATTACAAGTGACTTTAAAGGAAAAATTTATCGGAACGGGCTCGAAAAATCTCTCCGAGCTGGAGCGAGTCATCAACGAGCAAGCCGCCAAGGGCTACCGTCTTCACACCATTTCGACCGCATCGGCACAAAGCTCCGGCTTTGGCGGCGGCGACCGCATTCAGGCTACGATGGTCTTTGAGAAGCTGTAACGATAACACTTATGACAACGATAAAAAGCGCACCATTGTGCGCTTTTTTGTTCAAAAATACCGAGGTTTTTATGAATTATACCGTCATACATTCCCGCCGAAAAACGCTGGCTCTCCAAATCAAAAACGGTGAGCTGATCGTGCGCGCGCCGAGGCGCGTGAGCTTGGCGACCATTGATCGCTTCGTCTCGGAGCATACTGCTTGGATCGAAAAACATCTTGCCAAGGCACAAAAGCAACAAGCCGAGGCGCTCCCTGCCCTCTCGCCCGAGGAGCTTCGTGCGCTGACCGAGGACGCGCGACGCGTCTTTCGCGAGCGCGTGGAATATTTCGCGCCGATCGTTGGTGTGGATTACGAAAAAATCACGATCCGCCATCAAAGCACTCGTTGGGGAAGCTGTTCGGCAAAAGGCAACCTAAATTTCAACTGCCTTTTACTTCTCGCTCCGCCCGAGGTGCTCGACAGTATCGTCGTTCACGAGCTTTGCCACCGCAAAGAAATGAACCATTCTCCCCGCTTTTACGCCGAGGTCTACCGCGTCTGTCCCGACTACGACGCTTCGCACGCTTGGCTGAGGGAGCACGGACAGGCATTAATGAGTCGATTGCCGAAGTAAGGACGACCAATGGTCGCCCCTACGGTGTGGGTGGAAATCCACACCTTGTGCTCTCGACGCACACACAAAATTCTACCACCACCTCGTAGGGGTCGGCGCCCTCGACGACCCGCATTGCCCCAATGCTAACCAATTGCAAACCGTTCGTTCTCGGGTCGTCGA
>JAFQPC010000129.1 GCA_017411935.1 Clostridia bacterium
AAGTCGATCTTGCCCGTCTCCTCGTTGAGCTCGTACATCGGGAAATCTACGATGAAGCAGAACTCGAAGGACACCATCTTGATAAGTCCCAGCTCGTTTCCGATCCAGGTTCTCATCTCGCCTGCGAGCTTGTTGATGACGCTTGCACTGTCACTGATGAAGAAGAGCGAGTCGCCTTCCTTGATACCGCAAAGCTCGCAGAGCTCTGCTTTCTGCTCCTCGGTGAGGAATTTGGCGATCGGCCCCTTAAATTCGCCCTCTTCGAGTGTGATATATCCGCATCCGAACTTCATTCCGATGCTTCTCGAATATGCGTCGATCGCCTTTTCAAAGGCCTTTTTACCGTCGCCCTCGCCGTCTTTCTTGACAAGGTAGTTGGCAACGATACCGCGGACGAGTTTATTCTTGAAGGGAACAGTGCGTCCGTTGATGTTCAGAAATTCGTGCTTTGCGAAGAAGTCGGTCAGATCCTCAATGATGAGGGGATTGCGAAGGTCGGGCTTATCCGAACCGTATTTGAGCATTGCGTCGGCAAAGGTGATACGGCGGAAGGGGGGCTTTGAAACTTTCTTGTCGGTGAACTTCGTAAAGGTGTTGTATACGACCTTCTCGGCAACCTCGAAGACGTCTTCCTGCGTTGCAAAGGACATCTCAAAGTCGAGCTGATAAAATTCTCCGGGCGAACGGTCCTGACGCGCGTCTTCGTCGCGGAAGCAGGGCGCGATCTGGAAATAACGGTCAAAGCCCGATGCCATCAGAAGCTGCTTGAACTGCTGAGGTGCCTGGGGCAGGGCATAGAATTTACCCTTGTGCTTACGGCTGGGCACGAGGTAGTCGCGTGCGCCCTCGGGCGAGGAAGCCGTCAAAATGGGGGTCTGGATCTCGAGGAATCCAAGCTCTTCCATCTGTGCGCGCAGGTAGCTGACGATCTTTGCGCGGAGCACGATATTGTCGTGGATCTTGCGGTTTCGCAGGTCGAGGTAGCGGTACTTCAGACGCACTTCCTCACGCGTCAGTGTCGACGCGTCGATCTCAAAGGGGAGTCCGAGCTGACAAGGACCGAGCACCTCGATCTTTGCCGCCTTGACTTCAATTTCGCCCGTCGCGAGCTTTGCGTTGAAGGTCTCCTCGTCGCGGCGCATGACCTCGCCCTCGATGAGGACAACGGTCTCCTTGGAAATTCCCGCGAGCATTGCGTCGTCCGAGAAGACGATCTGCGTTACACCGTAGTGGTCGCGCAGGTCAACGAACAGAACACCGCCGTGGTCGCGGACGGTTTCGATCCAACCGGTCAGAGTGACATTCTGACCGATATGCTCCGTGCGGAGCTCGTTACAAGTATGAGTTCTAAGCATAGTTTCCATCCTCCAAAACAAATTTATGAGTATCTTTTTCAAACATTGTGATTGGGAAAAAGAAAAGCCTTTCGTCCCAAAACTGGGACGAAAGGCAAGCTTCCGCGATACCACCCAAATTGACTGCAAAACGCAGCCCACTTCATTACATCGTTACGTGATGAACGTGCGGTTCTACTGACCTCTCGGCGTTCTTCCGCAGGCTCCGAAGTGTTTTTCTTGCAAGCTTTGCTACCGTGTTTCCAGCACCAACGGCTCTCTGTCAGCAAAAGAGTTGCAATACTCTCTTCATCCTCGCCAAATGATTTTCTTGAAAAACAAAATTATTATATCACGCTTTTTTACAAATGTCAAGAAAATCGCAAAAATTTTTATAAAAGAAATTCTTGGCAGTGCTCTGTTTTGAGAAATGTTTCGAGATCTTCGCCCGAAAGAGGGAGCGAAAGTGCGACAAGAAGCTTGGCATAGGTCATCTCGGGGGTCATTTTCGAGACGGCGATCGCTCCGCTACGCAGAGCGTCTCCCGTCGTTTCATAGGTGTAGGCGTGCTCGTCGCAGGGTGAGAGGAAGACGGGAATCTGCTTCTCACGGCAACGATCGAGTAAGGAGAGCAGAGACGCGCTTCCGACGGGGGCGGTGGCTACCGTGCAGGAATGATAGGTTCCGTGGAGCACGGCACGGACATCGTCGAGTGAGAAATGTGCGTAGTCAAGCCCGACGTAGGGCTCGATGCGAAGCACCGAGGGGGTAAGCGTACCGCAAGCGTAGAGCAGAGGCTCACCACACGGTGTGGGGAGCGCAAAGGGATTTTTTTCGGACGGGATCGGTGTCATATCGTCGCTGAAAAAGTCGTTCGAGTGATTGGCGCATTGGCGCAGGTGTGCACCGAGATGCAGATAGGTCACGCCGTCGGAGTTTCGGTAAACGGCGTAGACGCTTGGTGCGAGTCCTTGCTCGATCAGCTCGACGGCGGCACGGAAATTTTCGTTGCCGTTTGTTTGCTCGTTCGTGAGAGGGAGCTGCGCCGAGACGAGCAGGACGGGGATCTTTACGCCCCAAAGAAGCAGAGACAAGAGGCTTGCCGTATAGGCAAGCGTGTCGGTGCCGTGCAGAAGGATCACGCCGTCGTAGGCGGAAAAATCATAAGAACGGAAGGCATCGAGGAGCGTGTTCCAATCGGTCACGGTCATATTTTCGCTGAGGAGATCAAGGGGAAAGCGAGGGTCAAACTGTACGCGATCACCGTGGTTTTTTTGATAGTTGCGGACGATCAGTGCTTCGGCTCTGTGCGTGTCTGCCGCGCATTCGCCGTCGCCGCGGTCAAACGAGCAGATCGTGCCCCCCGTGAGTACCAAAAGAATTTTTCCTTTTGCCATCGTTGTATCTCCTTTGCGTTTGTTGACTTTATTATAGCATAACGAGCCTTTTCTTGTCAATACGAGAAAATATTTGGAATATCAAAAAAACGCAAGCATATGCTTGCGTTTTTTTGTTAACAGCTTCGCATCAGGCGCAGGTAAAATTCGGTGGCGTGGCAGAGGGTTTCGATGCGAATGCTCTCGTTGTTGCCGTGGATGGTGGCGCGTTCTTCGCTCGTCAGATCCATTGCCGAGAAGCGGTAGACGCGGTCGGAGATCTTACCGTAATGACGGCTGTCGGAGCATTGCATCATAAGATAGGGAGATACGATGGAGCCGCGCCAGGTCGAGGCAACGGCGGAGGCAACCTTTTCCCAGCCCTCGGTATCAATGCGCGAGACGCGGCTGGGGTTCATGCCGTAAAGGGCGGTGATCTCCACGCTCTCGTCCTTGACGGTGCGCTTTAGGTATTCGAGAGCGCCCTCCACGGTATCAAGGGGATTCAAGCGGATATTCGACACCATCGCCGCCTCGGGCGGGATGACGTTGGGGGCCTCACTTCCCTCCATTTGCGTGAAGGCAACGGTGGTACGCATGAGAGCGTTTAATTCTCCCCCGCCCGCCTTGCAAATAAGATTCAAAAGCGGAGCGAAGCACCAAAGGTTGGCAAAGATCATGCGGTAAAGGAAGCTTGAATGTCTGCCGAGCGTGTCGAACAT
>JAFQPC010000130.1 GCA_017411935.1 Clostridia bacterium
AGCGGCACTCGAACAGACGCTTGACCAAGGAAAAACGGCGGTCTGTATCGCCCAAGACGGCTCTGCCGTCGGCGTGCTCGCCATCTCGGATGAGCCGAGAAGCGACTCAAAAGCCGCCATTGCCTCGCTCAAAGCCATGGGCGTGACCCCCGTGATGCTCACGGGCGACCACGAGAATGCCGCCCGTCGGATCGCGAACGAGGTCGGCATCGCTGAGCGTGACGTTTATGCCAAACTGCTGCCCGAAGAAAAGGAAGCCGCCATTCGCCGCGCGCGGAAACGCGGTGCTTGCGCGATGGTAGGCGACGGGATCAACGACGCGCCCGCGCTTGCCGCCGCTGACATCGGAATCGCCATCGGAGCCGGGACCGAGGTTGCCGTTGACGCGGCAGACGTTGTCCTCACGAAAAACAACCTTTCGGATGCCGTGACGGCGATCGCGCTCTCGCGCGCCACGATGCGAACGATCAAGCAAAATCTTTTCTGGGCGCTCGCCTATAACGCCATCTGCATTCCCCTCGCCGCAGGCGCGCTTTACCCTGCCTTCGGCATTTCGCTGACACCGATGATCGGTTCGGCGGCGATGAGCATCTCCTCGCTCTTTGTCGTCACGAACTCGCTTCGTCTGCGTCGCACCCGCTTGAAATTCCGAAAAATCAAATCACATAAGGAGAACGATACCATGCTTGGAAAAACCAAAACAGTCACCTTCGGGGTGGAAGGAATGATGTGCAACAACTGCAAAGCGCACGTAGAAAAGGCGCTCGCAGAGCTCAAGGGCGTCAAGTCGGCAGAGGCAGACCTTGACGCGAAGAACGTCACCGTCGTCTGCAAAGAAACGCTGTCCGAAGAAAAGCTCAAGGACGCCGTCAAGGCGGCAGGCTACAAGGTCAACTAAAAAGAAAAAGCACGGAAATTTTCCGTGCTTTTTCTTATGTTTGACTTACGCCTTGAACTCAGGATCTCTTGCGTTGAGCTGGAGGTCGTAGTGTACGTCGTACGCCTTCTCTTCCTCGGTGAACTTACGACGGGTGTTGATGACCTCGCCGCCGTTGAACTTACGATCCTCAACAGCCTCGGTCGTACCCATAATGGTTACGTTGACCTGTCTGCGACGAGCGATAACGTGGTCCCAGTCAATGAAGTAGATATGAGCGAACTGACCAAGGTCGAGGTTGCCGTCCTTGATGGTGAGCGTCTCGCTTCTGCCAAAGAAGACAGAACGGAGGTGACCGTCGGTGTTCATCGACGAGTAGTCACCGGGCTCGTTTACGTATCTGCCGAACTGTGCGTGGATCGGACCGGGATGACGGTACTGATGCTCCTCAGCAAAGTCGGGGATCATCTTTCTCATGATGTCGAGAAGGTCGTGCTGCAAGAACTCGAGATCGAACGAGTCGATGTCGTGCGAGCACTCCTGAACCATCACCGAACAGGTGGTGTGGTGAGAGACAACGCTGACCGTACCGTTCTGTACGCCCGATGCGGCAACGATCTCAAGGATCTCCTTCTTGATGTCGTGGAAGGTGGGGATCCAGCCTCTGGACTGGAGCTCGATTTCTTTCTGAAATACCTTAAATTCCATTGTGTGTTCCTCCAAATTTATAATTTTAATTTTTTGCTTTCGGTTTAGTTTGCGTGACGCTCGTCCCAAGCCTTGCGGACAGCGGCGATCATCTCGTCGACCATTGCGGCACGGTCGGCTGCCTTGGCAACGCCCGAGGAAGATCCCGTAGCGTCAGCGCCTGCGATGATCGTGTTGTATACGTCCTCACCGTTCGAAATGCCTGCGGCGGTCAGTACGAGAATGTCGGGGTTGACTTCCTTGACCGACTTGGTAGCTGCCTCTACGTACTCGGGTCCAACACTGACGCCCGTTCCGATCAGCTCGGAGGGCTCGGCAACGATGATGTCGGGGGCAAGCGTTGCGATCTTTGCGGCATCTGCCATCGAATCGGCACAAACGATGGTGGTCAGTCCCACTTCGTTCGCTCTCTTGATCGTCTCGGCAAGTACCTCAAAGGTCACGGGCTTTTCCACGTGGTTGAGCATAACCCCGTCCGCGCCTGCGGCTACGAGAGACTCAGGCAGAATGTCGGCAAGACCTCTGCCGGGAACGATAGGATCCATATGGGGAGCGAATACGTGAATATGCTTGGTTGCCTCTCTGACACGGCGAATGTCTACGACGGGCGTGGTAAAGATAATATCCACTCCGTACTTTTCGGAAGCGGCATCTGCGGCAAGTGCCAGATCAAGAATATCGTCTCCGTAAAGATAGGACTTCGGTCCGATCTCAAAAAAGGGCAGCTTTACGGCTTTCTGGTTCATAAAAAACAACCTCTTTTCTTTTTGATTTTTTGAATTTTTCCACCCATCATTATACCTTATTTTTCCTCGTTCGTCAATAGCTTTTTTCGAAAAAGCCGTGGTTTTCTCTAAAAAAGCAACGGCTTTTCGAAGATTTCTTTGCAAAAAGCAAAAAATAATTTTCTTTTTAAAAAATCTCTTGCAATTGGGGGAGATCTGTGCTATAATAAGACGGTAAAATTTTAAGAAACAGAAGGAGATTTTTGAAATGCTTTCGAACGCTGCTCTTACCGCCGCACGCGCGGCGTATGACATCGAGGCAGAATGTCTTGCCGAGATGAAAAACCATTTTGATGAGGGGGCTTATTCCGAAGCAGTCGCTCTGCTCGCAGGTGCTACGCGCATTGGCGCGGCAGGTTGCGGACATTCGGGCATTGCCTGCCAGCACTTTGCCCACCTGATGTGCTGCATCGAGCGTCCCGCCCGCTTCATTTCCCCTGCCGAAGCAATTCACGGCGCGACGGGATTTTTGCAGGAAGGCGACGTAATGGTGCTCGCTTCCCGCGGAGGCTCGACCAAGGAGCTCTTCCCCATTCTTGACATCTGCAAGGCAAAGGGAGTCAAGGTCATCACGATCACCGAGAACCTCGAGTCGCCTCTCGCCAAGGGGGCTGACGTGGTGCTCAAGCAGTACGTCAACCGCGAGACCGACAAGTACAATATGCAGGGCACGACCTCGACGACCGCGCTTTGTATGATCTTCCACGTGCTTCAGACGGCTCTCATTGAGGAGACCGACTATCAGAAGGAACAGTTCGCCGTCATTCATCCGGGCGGAGCCGTCGGCGACCGTCTGACGGGCGGCAAGGGTGTCTGAGATGAGCATTGGCATTGGAAGAGCAAAGATCGACCGCCGCAGAGATGAGATCCTGTCGCTGTTGCACGCAGAGGGAAAGGTCTATATTTCCGACCTCTGCACCCGCTTCGGAACCTCTCCCGTAACGATCCGCAACGACCTCGACGTGCTTGCCGAGGAAGGAAAGCTGATCCGAATGACGGGCGGAGCCGTTCCGCTGCGAGGCGAGGTAACCGAGACAGCTCCCTCGATCGAGCGCTACGAACAGAAAAAAGAGATCGCTATGCGCGCCGCTGAACGCATTCGCGACGGAGACACTCTCTTTATCAATTCGGGAAGCACGGTCGAGCTGTTTGCCGCAGAGCTTCGCGCAAAGAAAAACCTTAAAGTGGTAACGAACTCTCTGTCCGTGGCAACCGAGCTCGGTGCGATCCCCAGCTTTCACGTCATTCTGCTCGGCGGAATGATCAACTCGCATTCGCGCTTCACCTACGGTGAGAACGCGCAGGAACAGATCGTTCGCTTCGGCGCTGATTTTGCCGTCCTTTCGGTCGACGGGATCAGTGATGACGGTGAGATCACAACGTGTCACGCAGAGGAAGCCATCATCGACCGATTGATGATCCAGCGCTCGGCTCACGTGCTGATCGTCGCCGACGAAGCAAAGATCGGACGCACGGGCTTCTCGCTCGTCAGCCGTTGCGATGACAAAATTGAAATTTTAACAAATAAAAAATAGAAAAGCAGGTAGAAAAAATGAAACTCTTGATTGATGACGCAAACATCGAAAAAATCAAAAAAATTCTCGAATTTTATCCCGTAGACGGTGTTACCACCAACCCCTCGATCCTTGCCAAGGCAAAGAGAAATCCTTACGAGGTGCTCGGTGAGATCCGTTCGATCATCGGCGAGGAAGCCGAGCTGCACGCGCAGGTCATCTCGCTCAAAGCAGACGATATGATCGAGGAAGCGCACATTATGCAGAAGAATCTCGGAAAGAGCACTTACATCAAGATCCCCACGATCCCCGAGGGTCTCAAGGCAATGCAGGTCCTCTCCTCGGAGGGTGTCAAGATCACGGCAACCTCGATCTATACCCCCTTGCAGGCGTGGCTTGCCGCAAAGGCAGGCGCGGATTACGCCGCTCCTTACGTCAACCGCATCGACAACCTCGGCGCGAACGGTGTTGAGCACACCAAGATGATGCAGGATATTCTGCGCGACAAGAGCTGTCACACGAAGATCCTTGCCGCCAGCTTCAAGAACTCCTATCAGGTACAGGAAATGTGCGCGTACGGCATCGGTGCCGTCACCGTTTCCCCCGAGATCTTTGAGAACCTGATCAAGAACTCTTCGGTCAACGAAGCCGTCACCGCCTTCGTCCGCGACTTTGAAAAGCTCTGCGGCAAGGGCAAGACGATGAAAGACTGTATGTGAGGTGCTATAATGAAAATTCTTTCCCCTTCCCTGCTTTCCGCAGACCCGATGCATTTTGAGCGCGATCTGCGCCGTCTCGAGGAGGCGGGCGCGAAGTGGTTTCACGTCGACGTGATGGATGGAACGTTCGTTCCGAACTTCTCGTTTGGTTATTCGACCGTCGCGGCGCTCCGCAAGACGACCGACCGCGTGCTTGACGTGCATCTGATGATCGACCGTCCGATCCGCTACGTCGAAAAATTCTGCGACGCGGGTGCTGACGTTCTGACCGTGCACATTGAGGCAGACACGCCCGAAAACATTGAGAAATGTCTTGATATGATCCACGCAAAGGGGGTCAAGGCGGGACTTGTCATCAAGCCCAAGACCCCTGCCTCTGCCATCGAGCCTTATCTTGCGAAGTGCGACCTCGTCCTCGTGATGACGGTCGAGCCAGGCTTTGGCGGACAGAAGTTTATGGCGGATATGATGCCGAA
>JAFQPC010000131.1 GCA_017411935.1 Clostridia bacterium
CAATAAAATTGAAATAGAAAAAGCAAAAAAACACGAAATAATATTTTTAATTTTTTTCAAAAAATACTTGACTTTTTCTCGCGACTTATGATATAATATATTTTGTTGTACGCCGGTGTGATGGAATTGGCAGACGTGCTGGACTCAAAATCCAGTGGTAGCGATACCGTATCGGTTCGACCCCGATCACCGGCACCAGAAAGCACTACTTTGGTAGTGCTTTTTCTTATCTCATTTTTTATTATAAAAAATAAAACTTTTTTCAAAAAACGCTTGACATTCAGAAAAAAGTGTGGTATACTTGTAAAGCATTTTGGTTTACACCGTATTTTTGAGATCAAAGGAGAGCTCTGCGTCATGTTTGAAAAGAACCTTAACGTAGGTTATCTCCTGGATTTTTACGGTGAGCTTCTGACCGAGCACAAACGTTCGGTTCTCGATCTTTACTACAACGAGGACTATTCCCTCGCGGAGATTGCCGAGGAGATCGGTATTTCGCGTCAGGGTGTGCGCGGACTGATCAAAAAAGCCGAGGGTGAGCTCTTCTTCTATGAAGAAAAACTCGGCCTTGCCTCCAAGCTTCTGAAAGTGGAAGCGACTGCCGATGCGCTTTGTCGATTGGCAGAAAAATACGAGCTCTCTCCCGAACTGAAGGGAGAAATTCTTCGATTGGCAGAAGCCGTCAAGGAATAAGCGAACATCGAAACACGAAAGGAAGGTGATCGTATGTTTCAAAGTTTAAGTGAAAAGCTCGAAAATGCCTTCAAAAAATTCCGAAACAAGGGTAAACTGACCGAAGCTGACATCAAAGCGGGAATGCGTGAGATCAAGCTCGCGCTGCTCGAAGCCGACGTTAACTTCAAGGTCGTCAAAGATTTTATCAACACGGTTTCCGAACGCGCCGTTGGCGCTGAGGTCCTCGAATCCCTGCTCCCCGCGCAGCAGATCGTTAAGATCGTCAACGAGGAGCTGATCAACCTGATGGGGGGAACGCAATCGAAATTAACGATTTCTTCCAAGCCTCCCACGGTAGTGATGATGGTTGGTCTTCAGGGTGCGGGTAAAACGACACACGCGGGAAAGCTGGCAGGTCTTTACAAAAAACAAGGAAAGAATCCTCTGCTCGTTGCCTGCGACGTTTACCGCCCTGCTGCGATCAAGCAGCTCGAAATCGTTGGTGAAAAGCTCTCGATCCCCGTCTTTACGATGGATGACAAAGTCTCCCCTGTCAAGATCGCCAAGGAAGGTCTTGCCTATGCCCAGAAAAAGGGGTACGATATGGTCTTTATCGACACGGCAGGACGTCTTCATATTGATGAAGAACTGATGGGTGAGCTTCAAGAGATCAAAGCCTCGGTCGAACCGACCGAAATTCTTTTGACCATCGACGCAATGATCGGTCAGGATGCCGTCACCGTGGCAAAGACCTTTAACGAGCTCCTTGACGTTACGGGCGTAATTCTTACCAAGCTCGACGGCGATACGCGAGGCGGTGCTGCACTTTCGGTCAAGCACGTCACGGGAAAGCCGATCAAATTTATCGGTGTGGGCGAGAAGCTTGACGCGATCGAGCCTTTCCATCCCGACCGTATGGCATCGAGAATTCTCGGTATGGGCGACGTTCTCTCGCTGATCGAAAAGGCTGAACAAGCCTACGATGAGAAAAAGGCGCAAGAGCTGGAAAGAAAGATCCGTGAATCGACTTTCACTTTGGATGATTACCTCGATCAGTTTGCGCAACTCAAAAATATGGGTTCTCTCGACCAGTTGATGGGAATGATGCCCGGAATGAAGCCGGGTGCGATGAAAGACGCCAAGGTCGATGAAAAAGCATTGGCTCGCATGGAAGCCATCATCAAGTCGATGACACCTTATGAACGAGAAAAGCCAGAGATTCTTGGTGCGTCGCGCAAAAAGCGCATTGCCGCAGGTAGTGGTACGACCGTAGAAGAGGTCAACAAGCTTCTCCGTCAGTTTGATCAAACACGCAAGCTGATGAAGCAATTTTCCAATCCGAAGCAAATGTCTCGCTTTGGACGTGGCAAGATGAAAATTCCGTTTTAACACGTACGGATTTTTATAAAAACGAAAAAATATTTATATTTAACTTTTGGAGGAAACAAATCATGGCAGTAAAAATGAGACTGAGAAGAATGGGTGCAAAGAAGGCTCCCACCTACCGCGTAATCATCGCTGACAGCCGTTCTCCCAGAGACGGTCGTTTCATCGAGGAGATCGGACACTTCGATCCCCGCTCCGACGAACTGAAGATCGACGCTGAAAAGGCAAAGAAGTGGCTTGCAAATGGCGCTCAGCCCACCGATACCGTAAAGGCTCTGCTGAAGAAGTCCAACATCGTTGACTGATCGGCACCGGTGATTTAACATGACCGATTTGAAAGAAACCTTGACCGGTATTGCCAAAGCAATCGTAGATAGCCCCGATGAGGTCTCTGTCAAGGAAACCGTAAACGGCTCGAAGGTTGATTTGGTGTTGAGCGTTGCCGAGGACGATATGGGAATGGTCATTGGCAAGCACGGAAAAATTGCAAAGGCGATCCGTACCTTGATGAGAGCTGCGGCTTCCACCGACGGAAAGGACGTCACCGTAGAGATCCGCTAAGGTTCTCACAAGCAAGAGTGTCGATCTTTTTTCAGACCGACACTCTTGTTTTTTATTCAAACACAAGGAGATCATAATGCCAAAACAAGAACTTCTC
>JAFQPC010000132.1 GCA_017411935.1 Clostridia bacterium
ACAAAAAGCCTCCCTTGTGTAAAGGGAGGTGGCGCGGCGTAGCCGTGACTGAGGGATTGTAAGAACTGAATTTCTCATAAAAACAATCCCTCAGTCAGCTTCGCTGACAGCTCCCTTTACACAAGGGAGCCTCTGGCTGTAACCGTTTGTTTTTCTGTTGATTTATTGTAAAACTGTCCTTAGGAACCCAACGCCTTTGCGTTTGGCTTTTTTGTCAGTCAATCGAAAAATATCGGTCAAAGGCGTAGGCAGCAAGTCCGCCGAATGCCAAGGCTTTGACGTCGTCGGCATAGCGAATTTCAAATTCGCGGAAGCGCTCGCCCGTGACCTTTGCGCGGGTGAGGTCGATAAGACGATCTTTTTGTTCTTCGGTCATTTTTTCGACATACGAGCCGACAAGGATCACCGCAGAGGGATCGGAGAGGTTGACCGACGTTGAAATGGCGATCGAGAGAAGATCCATCACTTCGTCCGAAAGCGCTCCGCCGTTTTTCAGAACGGCATCGCGGACCACGGCTTCGAGACAGCCGACCTGACCGCAGGAGCAGCGAACGTCAGAGGGGATCTTGATATGTCCGAGCTCGCCGTGCATATAGTTTGCGCCGTGACGGCAATGACCGCACACGACGGTCGAGGCGCCGATCCCGTCAAAACCGAGGATCATCAGTTGAAAATGGTCGATACTCGCCGAGAAGAGCTGATGATAAGCACCGAGCGCCAAGGTGTTGGCGATTCGCTCAAGAAAAATATTTTCCCCAAAGCGATCGGCAAAATAATCGTTCAGGCAGACGTTTTTCCAACCCGTTTCCGCCGAATGAAGGATCGTTCGGGTGTTGTGATCGATCAGACCCGGTAGAGAAATGCTCAATCCCATCACTTCTTCCTCGGGGCAAAGGCGCATATCGGAAATCGCGTCGATCTGCCCGTTCAGATAGGAGAAAAGAAGCTCGGGAGACGCCGTTTTTTCTTCGGGGATCTTTTGCTCATAGAGAAAGCTTCCGTCAAGATCGGTCAGCGCGAGCGTGCGTGAGGACCAATCAAAGGCAAAGAGCTTTTTTGCCGCTCCGTTGAATTTCAGAAAGCGGGGCTTTCGTCCGCCCGTGGAGTCGCCTTCTCCCTCTTCGAGAATGAGATTTGCCTCTTGGAGCTGACGAATGACCTGCGTGACCGAGGCACGGCTGATGTCCATTCTCTCCCAGATATCGGTACGCGAAATCGGACCGTTCTGCTTGACAAAATGCAGGAGCGTGTTTCGGTTACGAAGCGCGGCATCGGCATGCGACAGAAAAGAAGTTGACATAGATCAGCACTCTTTCGTTTCTTCCAAAAATTCGCGAAGGACCTCGTCCTGAATGGTGCGCAGAAGCTCGGGGGCGCGTCCGCCGACCTTCTTTCCGTCGACCTCGTCGGCGGCGGAGCAGAGCGTTCCTGCCGAGGAGATCATAACCTCGTCGGCGTTCATCAGCTCGTCGATCGTATAGGGCTCCTCGCGCACGGGAATGCCGAGTCTGCCACACGCTTCGATCAGATGCTTTCTGGCAATGCCGGGCAGGATCAGATTGTCGGTGGGGGCAGTCACGAAGGCGCCGTCCTTCAGAATATGCACGTTGCTGTGCGCGCACTCGGTCACGCGGCCGCTGCGGTGGAATACTGTCTCGGTACAGTTCGCTTCCTTGGCTCTCTGAGAGGCAATGACCGCGGGAATGAGGTTGACGGTCTTGATATTGCAATGCAAAAATCTCGTGTCCTCGGCGGTCATCAGCTTGACGCGCTTGTAGACATCAACGATCTGCTTGGGATAAATATTGATCCAGAGATTTGCTTTTTCTCCGTTCTCGGCAAAGACGTGATTGCGGATCGGAGTCCCTGCACGAGAAGCCTGGAAGTAGACGAAGTTTTCGCCCGTGTCCATCTTCCTGACCATTTCGTTGAGAAGCGCCTTGAGCTCTTCCTTGGTGCAGGGAAGCTCGATCTCCAAAAGACGGGCGCTGTTGAAAAAACGGTTGACGTGATCGTCGAGCGTAAAGATCTTATAGTTGCGGCTGTAGGTCGCATCGTAAATGGCATCGCCGAAGAAGCAGATACGGTCGCTCATCGGGATGAACATATTTTCCATTTCATCGTATTTTCCGTTATAATAGGCAAGGTTTTTCATAAAAGCTCCTTTTGAATCAATATAATTACATCAATATATTAGTATAGCATGTTTTGGAAAATTTGTCAAGAAAAATCAAGGCGACTCTGTGGGAACCGCCTTGATTTATAATTTTGGTTATTTTTTCATTTTTTCCAGATCGTTTTTGCGGATCTCTACACGTCTGACCTTACCGCTGATGGTTTTGGGAAGCTCCTCCACAAACTCAACGATTCTCGGATATTTATACGGTGCGGTATGTGTCTTGACATACTCTTGGATCTCCTTTTTGAGCGTATCCGTGCCGACCGTACCCTTGACGAGCACGACGGTGGCTTTGACGATCTGACCGCGTACCTCATCGGGAACAGGCGTTACAGCACATTCGAGAACATAGGGAAGCTCCATGATGACGCTCTCGATCTCAAACGGACCGATACGGTATCCCGAGGACTTGATCACGTCGTCGATACGGCCGACGTACCAGAGGTATCCATCCTCGTCCATCGTTGCCTGATCTCCCGTATGATAATAGCCGTCGTGCCAAACATCTTTCGTCTTTTCTTCGTCCAAATAATATCCGATAAAAAGACCGCAAGGCGCTTTATCCTTCACGCGAATACAGATCTCACCCGTGTCGCCCGTCTTGCATTCGTTGCCGTCGGGATCGAGCACCACCACGTCGTACAGCGGACTGGGCTTACCCATCGAGCCGATCTTCGGGGTAGAGCCGACGAAGTTTGCGATAGACAGCGTGGTTTCCGTCTGCCCAAAGCCTTCCATAATGGTAAGTCCTGTTGCTTTCTTGAACTGATTAAAGACCTCGGGGTTCAGCGCCTCTCCTGCCGTCGTTGCGTATTCGATCGAAGAAAGGTCATATTTTGAGAGATCTTCTTTGATGAAGAAACGGTACATTGTGGGGGGAGCGCAGAAGGTAGTGATATGATATTTTGCGAACATCGGAAGAATATCCTCCGAATGGAATCGGTCAAAGTCGTAGGTAAATACGCCTGCCTCGCAGAGCCACTGTCCGTAGAGCTTGCCCCAAAGAGCTTTGCCCCAACCCGTATCGGAGATGGTGAAGTGCAATCCGTTGGGATTGACGTTATGCCAATGCTTTGCGGTGGGGTAGTGACCTAACGCATACTTATAAGAATGCGTTGCGATGCGGGGATAACCCGTCGTACCCGAGGTAAAGAGCATCAGCATCGGGTCGTTACCGCAAGGAGTGTTCTCGGTGCGATCATAATGCGTGCTGAAGCGCTCCATCTCTACGTTGAAATCGTTCCAGCCGTCCTTTTTGCCGCCCACCAGGATCTTCAGCATTCCGGGGAATTTTGCGGCAGCTTTTTCCGCTTCGTTGGATACGTCGCCGTCCGCGGTACAAACGATCGCCTTGACCTTTGCCGCTTGGTATCTGTAATCAAAATCGTGTGCCACAAGCTGATTGGTCGCGGGAATTGCGATCGCTCCGATCTTGTGAAGTGCCAGCATACAGAACCAGAACTGATAATGGCGCTTGAGCACGAGCATAACGGTGTCGCCCTTTTTGATGCCGAGGGATTCGAAATAGTTTGCCGTCTTTGCCGAGTATTTCTTCATATCTCCAAAGGTAAATCTGCGATCGCTCTTATCATTCGCGACCCAAAGCATCGCAAGTTTATCGGGAGTCTTTTTCGCAATTGCGTCCACACAGTCAAAGGCAAAGTTGAATTTATCCTCATTTTTAAATTTGATGCCGTTAAATACTCCATTTTCATCATAATACGACTCAACGAAATTATCTGCAACAGTTTCTTCTGTGTTGGAGTTCTTTTCCAAAGATTTTGCAGCTACAAACGGAGCCTCGGGGTATTCCTCGCTGACTTGACCGTCCTGCGGATTCAGGACCACTGCGTGAAACTCACAGCCGCCCTCGCTGACCGCGATCATACCGTGGGGGATCAGGCTGTTATAGAAGATCGAATCCCCTTCGTGAAGAACGTCCACGTGATTGCCGACCTGTACCTTCAGTGAACCTTTTACGATGACGTCAAACTCCTGACCGTTGTGGGAGTTGAGTTTTATCGGCGCATTCTGCTCCTCGGCAAGATAGGGGAATTTGACAAGGAAGGGCTCTGCCAGCTTTTCCTTGAACTTGGGCGCAAGGTTATTGTATTCCACGCCGTGTTGCTTTAAAATTTTAAGACCCTCGCCTTTTCTTGTAATGGCAAAGGAAGTCAACGTCGTACTTCTGCCTTCGAGCAGATCCACAACTTCTACGTCGCAAGCTTTGGCGCACTTGTAAATAAACGTAAAGCTGAAGTCTGTTTCACCTTCTTCGAGGAGCAGGTAATCCTCCACCGATACTCCTGTCAGCTTTGCAAGCTCTGCGGGAGTATATCCCTTTGCCTCGCGCAGGTCCTTGATTCTTCCTGCGACTTCCTTCAAACTGTAATCCATTGTGCTGTCTCCTTTCGTTTTTGACATTTTTCGGGAATGATTACAAATTTGAATAAAACAAAAAACTCGTCTCAAAGAATTTCTTTTGAGACGAGTTTATCACCCGCGGTACCACTCAAATTACGGAAATGTTATTTTTCCGTCACTTTCCGGACTCTATTAAGTCCTTTGCCTTTACGCAGCAATACGGAAGGAGTCTACTCAGCCTTCGCCTTTCGGTCCTTCGACTCAGAAGTGATAGGTCATAAGGAATGCTCTGTTATTGTCTCGCACCAACCGACAACTCTCTGTCAACGTCACGTTCCGACCCTCTTCGTCACAGTCGTTTTTGTGATATTCAAATTTACTTGGATTATAGCACTAAAATTTTCGGTTGTCAAGACCTTTTTTGAAAAAAATGGAATTTTTTTAAAAAAATTTTTGATGGGCTCATAGCGGTTTGCACTTGACGATCGCTTCGGTCACGTCCGTCAGAACAAGTTCGCCGTTTTGGTTGTAAGCTTCGATCGAAACCTCGACCAGACCGTTTCTGGCATTTCTTTTTGTCAGACCTGTGATCGTTGCTTTTCCCGAAAGAATATCTTCGGCAAATACGGGTCTCAGCCATTCGATCTTAGTAGACTTTCCCGCCAACAGCTCTTCGCCGAAAAAATCCACCTCAAGATAGTTTGCCCACACCGACATAAAGGACATCACTCCCGGTGCGATCAGCTTGCCAAAGGGGGTGGTTTTGGCGTATTCCTCGTCGGTATGTAACGGAATATTATCATAGGTTCTGGCGAAAGCCATCATTTTCTCTTTTTCGATGACGGCAGGGGAAATCTCCACGGTCATTCCTACGGTCAGATCATCAAAATACATAATACTTTTATCTTCTTTCCGATTTTTTAGTTGAGGAATAATTTTGCGGCATTGTTGTAAAAAATATCCTCGCGCTGCTCCTCGGTAAGGTCGATCGCCATAAAGCGTTCCAGCTCGGTATTGATCTCCCACATCGGATAGTCGGTTCCGAATAACACACGGTCGGTGCCGTAAGCCATGATCAGCTCTTTTGCTTTTTCTGCCGACATAGCGTAGAGAGAGGATGAGCAGTCCACGAAAAAGTTTTGATACTTTCTCAGTTTTTCGGTCGCCTCATCCCAGACCGACCAGCCGCCAAAATGGGCGCCAACGACCGTTAGGTCGGGATATTTTTCAAGAACGGGCATCATTCGGTTGGGGTTGGAGAAGTCGAAGCGGTAGTCACCCGTATGCATCAGGATCGGGAGAGAGCCTTCACACAGCGTATAGATTTTGTCCATTTTTGGATCATCCATTCGAAATTGCTGGATATCGGGGTGCAGTTTGACTCCTTTTAAACCGAGCGCGCGGATTTCCGCCACCTCTGCCTCAATATTGTCGCTGTCGGGGTGGAGTGTTCCAAGTCCCGTAAAGCGTCCGTTGCTTGCCGCAACCGATTCGGCAATAAAGTGGTTGATGCTGGAAACCTGCTTGGGCGTGGTTGCCACCGATTGAACGATAAAATGTTCGATCCCCGCTTTCCCTCCAACGTCGAGCAACGTGGAGATCTTGCCGTCAAAAAGTGACGGCATATGATAAAAGTTGCTGGTGCCTGCAGAGGCTTTTTCTGCGATTTTATCGGGGTATATATGACAGTGAGCGTCGATGATCCTATATGTTTTCACAATGTTACCGATTGCCTTTCGTGTTGGTGAAACTTTGCTTTTTTGAATAATGCTTTGTAACAGCAGTATTATTATAGCACATCAATTTCTTCTTTTCAATACCTATATATTGACTTTTTTACTCTGGTAAGATATAATTATGGGGAAAGAACTCAGTAGGCTTTGAAAATATGTGTTAGGAGAAAAATTATGACGAATATTCGTAAATATTATCTTGGAATTGATCTTGGCGGTACCTTTATTAAGGGCGGGATCGTGGACGATGCGGGGAAGATCCTTCTTCGCGATAAAGTTCCCACCGAAAGTGAGATGGGCGCGGACGCCGTCGTAGCCAATATCGTAACACTTTGCAAGAGCCTGATGGAGAAAGCCGATCTCTCGGTGTCGGAGCTTGTGGGGGTTGGGGTAGGTGTTCCCGGAACCGCCGACAGCGAACGGGGAGAGGTGACGTATGCCAACAATCTTGGCTGGAAGAATTTTCCGATCGCCGATCAGCTTTCCGAGGATCTTGGTCTGCCCGTAAAAATTGTCAACGATGCCAGCGCCGCAGCGCTCGGAGAAAGTAAATTCGGTTGCGGTAAGGGGTATCGCCACGTGGTGATGATCACGCTCGGGACAGGTGTCGGCGGCGGACTGATGCTTGACGGAAAGCTTTTTGAGGGAAACCGTTCTGCGGGGGCTGAGCTCGGACACGTTGTTGTGATGGCGGGCGGAGAGCCGTGTACCTGCGGTCGGCGCGGATGCCTCGAAGCCTATGCGTCTGCTACGGCTCTGATCCGCGACACGAAGCGTGCGATGGAAAGAGATCCCGAGAGTAAGCTCTGGGAGATCGGTTCGCTTGATGCCGTGACGGGAAAAACGGCGTTTGATTATTTGGACAAGGACGAAAGCGCCAGAGAGGTCGTCGAGCGCTATATCGAAATGCTCGGTGTCGGCATTGTCGATATCGCGAACCTCATTCGTCCTGAGATCATCATTCTCGGCGGCGGTGTGTGCCACGAGGGCGATCGGCTCATTCGTCCTTTGCAGGAGATGCTCGATCGTGAGATCCATGGGGGAGACATCGGCCCTGCGGTGAAAATCGTGACGGCAGAGCTTGGTAACGACGCGGGTCTTCTTGGCGCGGCGGCACTGTTGATGTAAATGAAAAAATAAAAAAGACGGCTCTCGCTGAGAGCCGCTTTTTTATTGCAGTAAGGCAAGGGTATTTTCCTCGGAATATTCAATTTCCTCTGAAATGATGCTTGCCAAGGTTGCGATCTCCCGCAACGATTCTGCTCCCTCGGAGCAGAGCAAAGAAGCGAACAGTCGCTCACAAAACAGGCAAAAGGAGAGTCGGTCGCAAAAATCGTCGGCATCAAATGCTTCGGTGCAGTGACGGTAGAGAAGATATGACAGAAATCGTTTTAGAAATTCGTCCGCTCCCTCGGGACGACACGATGATGAATAGTTCATCAATAATGCTTTGTGATCGGGATCGAGATATTCCAAGGAGTCAAGGATTTCGAGCCAACGGTTGTCCTCGCCTGCCTCGATGGAATATTTGCGGTAAATTTTGTCGAGCGCGGTGGAGTAGTCGTACGCCGTGTTCTGCAAGATCGCATAGATTTCACTGCGCTCGGCACGCCCGTCAAAGTCAATGGAATCGGGTGCTACGTCAACCTCGCCGATCTCCACGATCTCCGCATCGTCCGACGAGGAGAGAATGATCCTTGCCGCCTCGGGACAGGACATGCCAATGCCAACCTCGGCAACGCTCGTGTAATTATAAAATCGTGGGTGCTCACGGCAGATATCGCAAAGATAGTCTTCGCCGACGTTCGTGATGATGTTGCAAAGTCCCCGTTCGTCAAGATGGGGGCATCGGTCGTCCTTGGTGAGGCAAAAGTGAGGTGTTCCTTCGGCGGAAATACTGTCCGTGATGGAAGAAGCATACTCGTGCTTCAGAGCTTTGTATTTTTCAAACGTGTCTCGGTCAATGTCGATTTCCCAACCGATACAACAGCTGTGCTCGCATCGGTCAGCGATGCAGTGGAATTTTTTGTAGTACTTGGGAGCATAAAGCTTCATAGTCGTTCCTTTGATATATCATAAAATATTTGATTTCATTATAGCACAAAACGGGGAAGTTTTCAATGGGAAGATCATATTGACAGATGAGAATATTTCTGCTATAATTAACGTAGTAAAGGTTGGAATAAAGGGAGAGCTTATGCTAAAGACAAGAAAGCCAAAGATAGTTACTGTAATTATTGCTTTGTTTATTTTAATAGGAGGTACAGTATACTTTTTATTAGATGCACCCGTCGCAGACCAATCGAGCAATCAGAGTAAGGAATATGGAAAATATAATCGCTTTGTTTCGAAATCGTTAGAGAACGATTTTCGGGGAGCTCTTCCAAAATCACTGTCCGACAAGGAAAAGGTGTTAAATTATTCATATCAATATCAATGTTCAATGTTTGGTGATCCAAGATTTCATATTCAGTTGCAGTGTCAATACGAAAACGTCGAGGATTTTTATGCAGAAGAAAAACGAATCCGCAATTTGAGCGACGAAAATTCATGTTTTGACGATACGTATGAATATTTTTTGATTTCTGGTTCGGAACAGGAAATTTCAAATGCGCTGGACGATATGACATACGATGGTGCGAAATATATTTTTGAAATCGTAGGTGTTTCGCAAGAAACTCGCACAATTGAATATTTTGTTGCATATCAGTGGGATGGGGCTGTATCCGATGAAAATGTTGTGGCTTTTTTATCACGAGTGAGCAGTTCAATAGAGACCTGAAGAAAATTGATATTTTCCCCGAGACGCTTCGGCGCCTCGGGGTTCTTCTTGACAGATGAGAATATGTCTGCTATAATTAACGTAGTAAACAATGTCTTGCAAGCTTTGACAACAACACGTTCTCGTACAACGCTTCGGGAATCCGAACGAGAAAGAATAATATTACGTATCTCTTGGACGGCAACAAGATCCTCAAGCAGAGCGAGGACGGAATGGATCTGACGTTCTATTACGGAATGAGCGGAATTCTCGGCTTTAATTATGACGGCAGAGATTACTTCTATTTCAAGAACCTGCAGGGAGACGTGTACGAGATTTATGAGGCACAGTATTATGAGCCGATGTGCGTTGCAAAGTACGTATACGACGCATGGGGTAAGATCGTTTCGATCACCGATGGCAACGGTAACGACGTATCGAATGACCCGACGCATATTGCAAACATCAACCCGATCAGATACAGAAGCTACTACTACGACAGAGAAACCAATCTGTACTATCTCGAAAGCAGATACTACGATCCTGAGACGGGTAGATTCCTGAATGCGGACAATATTAAAAACCTGCAGTCTAAAACGATTCAGGGTGCGAATCTTTATGCGTATTGTTTGAATAATCCCGTCATTTATGCAGATGAAAAGGGAAAAATTTGCAATATACTCATTGGAGCGATTGTTGGTGCCGTTGTTGGAGCATTTATTTCGGCTGCTTCGCAAATAGTAGATGAAATGAAAGAAGAGGAAGTGGAAGAGGAATCAGAATCCGAAGAAGAGAAAAATCTTTTTAAAACCGGAGAATTTTGGGCGAAAGTTGTGGTTGCTGCGGGAATTGGAGCTGTGACCGGCGGGTTTGCTGCATCTGGCGTTGGATTAGTAGGACAGGTACTACTTAATTCGGCGTCGGGTGCCGGTAGCAGTATGATTGAACTGGCAATTGATGGCGAAAAAAATTGGGAGAATTATGTTATGAGGGGTGCAGAAGGAGCTACCATAGGAGCTATTTCCGGAAGAATCGGTGGTCCCGGTACGGCTAGTAAACACGTGACGAATTCCTTTAAACGAGTCTTGAAAAACGGAAACTTTTCCTACTATTTTTCTCAAATCAAGTATCAAGCATATCTTGATGGTAAAAAGGCAATTCCAAGTATTTTCAAGGCGGCGTTGCCATCTGGGACCAAAATTGCAATCAAAGCTTTAATTTAGGAGAAAGTAATGTATATTATTGGCATGGTTTTACTTAATGTAGTTCCTTATGTGGTTGATTCTTGGTACGCACGAGGAGTTTTTGTTGTTATTGGATATTCAAGAAGATATGGGCATGGAAAAAGTGCCAAACGAGCGACAAAGCATTATAAGAGCAACTGGTCTTTTTGGCAAAGAATGTTATGGGTTCCTGTGTTTAAGGAACAATATGAAGCAAAATATCGAAGAATGGCATATTTAGAATATATTCATCTTTTGTTAACTATGATAACGACGTCTTGTTATTTGATTTATGAAATATGGTGTCCTCAAATATATTTTGGGTTCGTTAATCTGTTTATAGTAAATGGTGCTTTCTTCATTTTTAGATATCTTCATGACAATCGCATTGCCACCACAACTAAGCGTTAAAAAAATCCAAGATACAAAAACAAATAAAAAATCCCCCGAGGTATTTTGGTGCCTCGGGGGTCTTCTTGACAAGCGGGAATATTTTTGGTATAAGAGGATACAGGCTTTGGCCGGAGGATTCGGTCTCGTCGCGACACCGCAAAGCCGAGGTTTGATTTCGGCTTTGCTACGCTCCTCGGTCAGTCGCGGCTCTGACAACACACTGTGTTGTCATTCACTACCGCTCCCCTTCGAATCCTCCTATTGCAAATTCTGCCAAACAAAAGAACACCAAGCCACGTGGCTTGGTGTTCTTTTGTTTGGCAGAATTTGCAATAGGAGGATTCGAA
>JAFQPC010000133.1 GCA_017411935.1 Clostridia bacterium
GCGGGACTTGAGGCTCAAATGAAGAAAGGTGCGGAAGAAGCCTCCTACTACGCACGCAGAACGCTTGGCAAAGTACAGAAGAAGCTCGGATTTGTCAAACTTTGATCACGATTTCTATAAAAAAATAATATAAAATACTTACGAAAGGTATGGTCTATTTTATGGAACAAACGAAACTCAACCAATTGAAGCAGACCGCTGCCCAGATCCGTTTGGATATTCTGGAAGAGGTTCATGCGGCAAGCTCGGGACATCCCGGCGGATCGCTTTCGATCGCCGACATCATCACCTACCTCTATTATGAGGAAATGAACGTCAATCCCGCTGATCCCAAATGGGAAGACAGAGACCGTCTGGTTCTCTCCAAGGGTCACACCGCACCTGCGCTCTATGCTGTTCTCGCGGAAAAGGGATATTTTCCCCGCGAAGAACTGAAGAAGCTCCGTCAGGTAGATTCTTTCCTGCAGGGTCACCCCGATATGAAGGGCACGCCCGGTGTTGATATGACGACCGGCTCGCTCGGACTTGGCTTCTCTGCCGCGTGCGGAATGGCTCTCTCGGCAAAGATCAATGGAAAATCTTTCCGTACCTATTCGATCATCGGTGACGGTGAGAGTGAAGAAGGTCAGATCTGGGAAGCAGCAATGTTTGCCGCTCACTACAAGCTCGACAATCTCGTTGCGATCTTTGACTGGAACGGTCTTCAGATCGACGGTCCCGTTGCCCAGGTTATGAACCCCACTCCCTTTGACTCGAAGCTTGCAGCATTTGGTTTCCACGTAATTTGCATCGACGGTCACGATTTCGAGCAGATCGCTGCTGCTTTGGCAGAAGCAAAGACGGTCAAGGGTAAGCCTACTGCGATCATCGCAAAAACGGTCAAGGGTAAGGGCGTTTCCTTTATGGAAAATCAGGTCGGCTGGCACGGCTCTGCTCCGAACGACGAGCAGTATGCAACTGCTGTCGCCGAGATCAAGGCAACGATGTAAGGAGGATAACACCATGGCAGAAAAATTAGCAACAAGAGAAGCCTACGGCAACGCGCTTGCTGAGTTTGGCGACAAATATGATTTCGTAGTTCTTGATGCAGACCTTGCGGCTGCGACCAAGACGGGTACCTTCAAGAAGAAGTTCCCCGATCGTTTCTTTGACTGCGGTATTGCCGAGGGCAATATGATCAGCGTAGCGGCAGGTATTGCTACCACCGGCACGGTCGTATTCGCATCGTCCTTTGCAATGTTTGCGGCAGGTCGTGCTTTCGAGCCGATCCGTAACTCGATTGGTTATCCTCACCTCAACGTTAAGATCGGTGCCACCCATGCAGGTATCACCGTCGGTGAGGACGGCGCTACCCACCAGTGTAACGAGGATATCGCTCTGATGCGTACCATTCCCGGGATGACCATCATCAACCCCGCAGATGCTACCGAGGCAAGAGCTGCTGTGGAAGCTGCGATCAAGTTCCAGGGGCCCGTTTATATGAGATTCGGACGCTTTGCCGTTCCCACGCTGTTCGATAAGGACACGTACAACTTCGAGATCGGCAAGGGTGTACAGATGGTAGACGGAAAGGACGTTACCATCGTAGCAACCGGTCTGATGGTTCATATGGCAATTGACGCGGCAAAGGTTCTCGCTGATCGCGGAATTTCGGCTCGTGTCATCAACATTCACACCATCAAGCCCATCGACCGCGAGATCATTCTCAAGGCAGCTGCTGAGACGGGTGCGATCGTTACTGCCGAGGAGCATTCGATCATCGGCGGACTTGGTTCTGCTGTTTCCGAGGTCGTTTGTGAAGGTTGCCCTGTTCCTGTCGTTCGTGTTGGCGTCGAGGATCAGTACGGTCACTCCGGAAAAGTTCCGCCCCTGCTCGAGATGTACGGTCTGACCACCGAGAACATCGTAGCAAAGGCAGAAGCTGCAATTGCACTGAAGAAGTAAGAAAAGTTATAATAAAAAGCTCACGAAATTTTCGTGAGCTTTTTTATTTAGTCAAAATCACTGTAATAAATTGGATCTCGCCACTTTTGAATTTTTCCGTGCTTCAGGAAGCATCTAGGAACACGGTGGTTGAGCGAGCAAATGACCTCATAGGAAATCGTTCCGATACGATGAGCGATGGATTCTGCCGAGCACCGTTCGTCCGCACCGAAAACGATGATTTCATCGCCAACCTCACAAGGAACATCGGTCACGTCAAGCATCGTCTGATCCATACAAACGCTACCGATGATCGGAACGTAATGCTCACCGAGACGCATCACGCCACCCGTAAATCCGTTAGAACGCCAATATCCGTCGCCGTATCCGATCGGCACGGTAGCTACTGTCATTTTCTTGGGAGCAACAAAACGTCTTCCGTAGCTGACACTCTCTCCGATCTCCAATTCTTTCTTATGAGAAATCGCGGTTTTAAGGGTCATCACGGGAGAAATCCCCTCGATTTTTCTGTTCTGAAACGGAGAAATTCCATACAACACAAGTCCGAGACGAACCATATTACAGTTCTTCGGGCGGATCGATACCGCCGCCGCACTATTGGCACAGTGGCGAATCTCAAAAGAAATTCCTGCCGAAGCAAGTCGCTCGATCGCCGTATCAAACTGCTCGATTTGTTCTTGGGTAAAGGCAATTGCCTCCTCGCTTTCGTCGTCAGCAACTGCGAAATGCGTAAAGATGCCCTCGGGAATGAGTTCTTCTCTCTGACAAACATCAATGATTTTTTCCATTTCATCGACGCCGTCTTTCCGCGCAAGAAATCCGATTCGCCCCATACCCGTATCAAGCTTAATATGGATCTTCACGCGCAATCCCGACGCTTTTGCGGCATCGGCAAGCTGTTTACCGTACTCATAGGAAAATACGCATTGTGTAATAGAGTGATCTGCCAAAAGTTTTGCCGCTTCAATGGGCGTATATCCCAAAATCAAGACAGGACACTTGATGCCATTTTCACGAAGCTGCAGTGCTTCTTCGATATTGGAAACGGCAAGATACTCTGCCCCCAATGTCTCATAAAGCTTTGCCATCGAAACAGCGCCGTGTCCGTAGGCATCTGCTTTCACAATACAGCAAAGCTTCGTTCCTTCGGGAAGCTGATCACGAAGAACAAAAAAGTTATTCTCCGCCACGTCGAGATCGATCTCCGCCCAAGCACGGCGACGAACGGCAAAATGGAAGTTTTCGCAAGTTTCCAAGGTTAGTTTCCTTTCTGCTCTAAAGCAAACAACAAGATCATTTCGGTCAGCTCTTCAAAAGAGATCCCGACCGATCTTGCAGAATCGGGAAAGAGACTCATTTCAGTCATTCCCGGTAAAGTATTGACCTCAATGATCATTGGCTCGTCATTCTGAGTTAACATAAAATCAACCCGAGCAAGTCCGCGACATCCAAGGGCTCGGTATGCTTTACTTCCCACCTCTGCAATTCTTTCACGGGCAACGTCAGAGATCCGTGCGGGAATGATATGGTGGCACATTCCCTCGGTATATTTTGCCTCATAATCGTAAAACTCGTTTTCCGAAGTGATCTCGACCACGGGAAGAACCGTGAGATCATCGTTTCCGAGAATCGGAAGCGTCAGTTCTACGCCGTCCACAAATTCTTCTGCCAGAAGATCGTCTCCGAGCGAAAACACCTCTTTGATGGCGGGGAGAAGATCTTCTTCTTTTTTTATGATGTAAACGCCAACGCTCGATCCTTGTGAGGGAGATTTGATCACCATTGGCAAGCCAATGTGTTGCAAAAGCTGCGTTTTTGTTTCCGTCAGATCAGAACATTCAACACTCCGTTTTGTTACAAAACGGGGCGTAGGTAATCCTGCAACCCGAAGGATCTCCTTGGTACGGATCTTATTCATACAGATCGCGCGTGCCTCAACCGATGAGCCCGTGTAAGGAACGCCCATCAGATCGAGCACACCTTGGATGCGTCCGTCTTCTCCGCCCCATCCGTGGAGAGCAAGATACGCGAGATCCATCGGCAGAGCGAACAGCTCTGCAAGATTATGTTCTGTCAGATCAAAGAGGGTTGCGTTATGATATCCACGGCGTATCAGTGCGTCAAACACGGCTTTTCCGCTTCGCAAAGACACTTCTCGCTCAGAAGATACTCCGCCATAGATCACCACGATATTCAAATCTTTTTGATTCATTCTATGATATTCTCCTAACAGTAGTCTACTGTTCAGTATATGTCTAAACTCTTTGATTTAGTTCCCCTGTGCCGCTTCTTTCGCAAGCGCTGAAAGGCGGTGCATCACGTCGTTTTCTCCCTTGCCGAAATAGTCGTGCAGTCTTTGATATTCGGCATACAGCCATTCGTAGCTCTTGACGTTTTCTGCGATGGGAGTATAGGTTTTTCCCGTTGTAACAGCGAGTGCGCGAACCGCCTCGTGGATATCAGGATACGCACCGCCCGCAACGGCAGCATAAATGGCACTTCCGCGAGATGCGGACATCTTCGCGTCCGATACTGTGATCGAACGTCCGAGCACGTCGGCATAGATCTGCACAAGCATCTCATTTTTCTCGGCAATGCCACCCGAAGCGACGATGCGGTCGATTTTCATTCCGTGATTTAAAAAGTTATCGAAAATCATACGCGTACCGTACGCCGTGGCTTCGATCAGCGCACGGTAAATCTCCTCGGGACGCGTACGAAGCGTCATTCCGAGAATCATTCCTTTCAGCTCGGAATCCGACAAAATACAACGGTTGCCGTTAAACCAATCGAGGGCGAGAAGTCCACTCTCTCCCACCGCAAGCTTTTTTGCCTTTTCGGTGAGAAGCTGATGCAGACCGATTCCCTTTTCCTTTGCCTCGGCTTCATACGAGGCAGGAACGGAATTTTTGACAAACCAATCAAAATGATCTCCGCAGCAAGCCGAGCCTGCTTCATAGCTGTAAAGGTTTGGAATGACTCCGCCGAGTACCGCGCCCGATCCCCCTTTCAGGTTCACTTTGCTTTTGGAATGAAGCATTTGAACCCCCGAGGTTCCGAGGATCAGCATCAGCGTTCCTTCCTTATCCAGTCCGATCGCAGGCATTGATGCGTGCGCGTCAAGAAGGGGCACTGAGATCGGTGTTCCAACAGCAAGTCCCGTCAGCTCCGCCCCCTTCTCCGACAAAGTCCCTGCGCTTCTCTCGAGCCCTAACAGCTTTTTCGAAAGCTTCGTTCCCACAATATCCTTCATTTCAGGATCAAGTGCGGCAAAATATTCTTCCGAGGGATATCCGTCCACTTCGTTCCAAAATGCTTTAAAGCCCGCAAAAGGAACGCTATGCGATTCCACGCCTGTCAAAATCCACGTCAGCCAATCGGCAGCTTCCAGAAATCTCGCCGTATCACGGTAGACCTCGGGCGACTCGCGAAGGATCTGCAAAATTTTCGGAACCAGCCATTCCGACGAGATCTTTCCGCCATTGATCGCCAGCCACGGCTCACCACGCTCGGCGGCAATCCTCGTACAATCATCGGCTTCTTTTTGAGACGCATGATGTTTCCAAAGCTTGACGTAAGCGTTAGGCTCATTTTTGTATTTTTCATAAAAGCAGAGCGGTGTGGCATCTTCATCGACAGGAAGCATTGTGCATCCCGTAAAATCATAGCCAAGTCCAATGACATCTTCTGACGAAACGTCCGCCTCTTGCAGGACAGCACGGATCGTCGTTCGAAGCACGCCGAGATAGTCCTCGGGATGCTGCAATGCCGTGTTGACGGGCAAGTTTTTTCCATTCAACTGCTCATCAATCACCGCATGAGGGTATTCATAGACCGAGCTCTCCACAATTTCTCCCGTTGCCGCGTTCATCAAAACGGCTCTTCCCGAGAGTGTTCCGAAATCAATCCCTATCGTATATCGTTTCATACTTTACCTTATCTGAATTTTGTAAAATCCGCCTTCAATACCGAGGTGCGCACAATCGTATACCATTCTTTCATCGGATCGCCCGACAAAATTCCGCATTCGCGCTTGAGTGCCGTAATCAGCATTTCGGGGTTCAGAAATTCTCCCGTAGCCGCACTCAACGTCGCATGAATGCGAATCGTGGCATCACTTTCTTGAAATTTGATCTCTACCTCGTAAATCAGCGGCACAATATCAATTTCCTTTTCGCCCGCCTTGGTACGCTTTGTTAAAAGCAAGGGAGCGGTTTTCAGCACTTTTGTCATCTGCTCTGCAAGCGAAACAGATGCGTTTTCGGTAC
>JAFQPC010000134.1 GCA_017411935.1 Clostridia bacterium
CCACGACGACCCGCCGTGACCGAATGCTAACTTTTTTCAAACGGGTCGTCGTGGGCGCCGACCCCTACCATAGGCAATAAGAAATTCCTCTCCGAAACCCTCTTTTTTCTTGACAAATGAGGAGCACTCGTGTATAATAAGAGACAAGATTACCGATATTTTTTGGAGATGCAATGAAGCAATATTTTTTACCGAAACAAGGAAATTTTTATAAAGTCAATATGCACTGCCACACCACGATCTCGGACGGAAAACAGACGCGAGAGGAAGTCAAGGCGCTCTATCAGAGCCTTGGTTACGATGCCGTTTGCTTTACCGACCACGAGGTACTTCTCGGACACGAGGATCTTTGCGACGAGAGCTTCGTTGCCCTGCACGGCTACGAGGTCGCGATCAAGCAAAATCTTGAGGGACACACGGGATATTTTCAGCCCGTATACCATTTCAACCTCATCGCCAAGGAGCAATCCAAGCGAATGATGCCTCGCTTCTTTCTGACGAACCCCTCGATGGCAGGCAACTCTGCCAAGTGGCTTGAGAGCGACGGTGTTTACGACCCGAACGACGTCATCGAAACGACGCACTACGACGTCGAATGGATCAACGGCTACCTCAAAGCCATCTCCGAGGCAGGATTTCTGATCTCTTACAACCACCCCGAGTGGTCGCTTCAGAACCTCTCGGATTACGTGGGGCTCGAGCATCTTCACGCCGTCGAGGTCATCAACGGCGACTGCGGACAGTATTTTGAGCACGGAATTATCTGCTACGATCAGATGCTCCGCGCAGGTAAGCAGCTCATCGCCGTTGCGGGAGACGATAACCACACCGCCAAATCCTGCGGTCTCGGCTGGACGATGATCAAGGCGGAGGCGCTGACCTACGAGGCGCTGATGGCGGCGTACGAGCGCGGCGACTGTTACGTGAGCGAGGGTCCCGAGTTTCTCGAGCTCTTCCGCGAGGACGACGAGCTTGTCGTCAGAACGAAGGGCGCCGAGCGCGTGCTTCTGCGCGGCGAGGGACGCTACCGCCATCTCCGCAAGCTCGAAAATCCTACCGCGATCGGCGAGGCTCGCTTCGCCTACCACCCCGAGCAGTTCGGTCGCTATTTCCGCGTCGAGCTGATCGACGGGCACGGAAAGAAAGCATTTTCCCGCGCTTATTTTATTTGACTTTAACACTTCGAAAGGAGTACTATGACACTGTATTCTTCTCTTCCGACGGCGGCGCTTCCCCCCTCGGTCGTGGCACTCGGTTGCTTCGACGGAGTTCACCTCGGACATCGCGCTGTGATCGTGAAAGCCATTCGATGGGCAAAAGAGCTCGGACTTCCCTGCACGGTCTTTGCTTTCGAGTCCTCTCCGAAAAATTATTTTTTCCCCCACTCGGTCCCTCAACTGACCGACCGTGAAACCAAGATCGCGCTCCTCGAACAGCTCGGCGTGGACAGAGTCGTTTGTCTTCCCTTTGACGAAACGATCGCCGCGACCTCGGCAGAAGACTTTTTCCATCAGATTCTTTGCGCCTCACTCAGCGCGAAACATATCGTATGCGGTTATAATTATTCCTTTGGTGCCAAGGGCTTGGGCAATACCGCTCTGCTCGCCTCGCTCTGCGACAGTGTGGGCGTGGGACTCTCCGTGCTCCCGCCGATCACCATCGACGGCACGGCGGTCAGCGCCTCTGCCATTCGCCAAGCGCTCGAGGAAGGACGCCTTGACGACGCTTATCTCTTGCTCGGACGCTTCTTTTCGATCCGTTCGGCGGTCGTTGACGGACAGCATCTCGGAAGAAAGCTCGGCTTTCCTACTGTCAACCAGATCCTCTCCTACGGCAGAGTGATCCCGAAGCACGGCGTCTATTTTTCCCGCGTGAGTATTGAGGATACGGACAAGCGCTATTTCGGCATCACCAATATCGGAACACGGCCGACCGTCGGCTCGGATTTTGTGGGTGCGGAAACGCACATTCTGGACTTCGAGGGAGATCTGTACGGCAAGCAGATCGAGGTCGAGCTGCTCTCATTTTTGCGTCCCGAGCGTAAATTCAACTCGATCGAGGAGCTTTCCGCGCAAGTGCACACCGATATTGAAACCGCCAAAAAAATGGCACGCGTTTTTTGAGAGTGCCAAAAAATATCACAAAAGGCGCAATTCGCGTCTTTTGTTTTTGAAATTAATTTAGCACTCTTTATTATCGAGTGCTAATATTTACAAAAAAGACATAGTTTTGAAAAGCGCTGTTCACAAAAATGGTGTATCATAAAGGCACGAAAGGAAATGAAGAACCTTTCCGAAAAGACAAACACAAAAAATCAAAAAAAGGAGGATTCATTATGTTTGATCTGATACCCTTTGGCAACCGTTTTTTTGCCACCTATGACCCTTTCAGAGAATTGGACGAGCTGGAGCGCCGTATGTTCGGAACGCCGACCCCTGCCCTCAAGACCGATATTCGCGAAACCGAGCAGTCCTATATTTTGGAAGCAGATCTGCCCGGATTCTCCCGTGAAGAGATCCACGCAGAGATCCGCGACGGTGTGCTGACGCTTCGTGCCGAACACAAGAAGGACGACGGCGAGAAGGACAAGGACGGCAACTACATTCGCCGTGAACGCTCCTACGCATCTTATCAGAGACGCTTCTCGCTCGACGGCATCAAAGCCGACGAGATCAGTGCCGCCTTCCGCGACGGCGTGCTGACGCTGACGCTTCCCAAGGAAGAGCCGAAAAAGGCAGACGAGGGAAGAAAGATCGAGATCGGATAAAGAAGATAAAGTGACGAAAAACAAAAAGGCTCCCCCTTTGGGGAGCTGTCACGAAGTGACTGAGAGGGCTTTTCGAAATGACCCTCTCCGTCACGCTTCGCGTGCCACCTCTCCCAAAAGGAGAGGCTTTTTTATTTTGCTGTTATTTCTCAAACGTAAAATCTTCCCAAGGGATCTTGACCTCTTTCTTTGCGGTCAGGATCTCGTCGACGTGCAGAAGCAGCGGAAAGTCGGAAAGCTTCAGCGTACCGAGCTCGGCATTCTTCTTGACGGCGCGTGCCACACGCTCGGCAACGACCAGCGATTCGAGCGTCACTCCCTTGAGCTCTGCCTTCGCTTCGTCGATCGTCAGTCCGCGTCCGAGCAGAATGCCCACGAGTCTCGTGCGTCCGCCGTACACTGTAACGTAAAGGTCGCCCGCACCGACCGCGAGATTTTCGAGCGTTCCCGCGCCTTGGAAATCAAGCAGACGCGACATCTCCTTGACACTCTGTCCGAAGATCGCCGCCTGCGAGTTGAAATGCAGCTCGCTGTCGATTCCAAATGCCTTTTGGTTCAGACCGATCGTCAGCGCAATGCCGAGCGCATAGCCGTTTTTGAGCGCGACCGCACTCTCAATGCCAATGACGTCGGTCGAAAGACTGATGTGATAATAGTCGGTCGCCATCATTTGCTTGATCTTTTTGAGAACTTCCATCTCTTTTCCGCAGAACGCGACCTCGGTCTGGTCGTGCGCGACGAGCTCGTAGCTCGTGCAAGGACCGCCGATGGCGCAGAGCTTCGTTTTCTTGCCCAGCGCGTCGAGCTTCTTCTGCCATACCTCGGGATAGGTCAGGAGCTTGCCCTCGGGGGTATCCCACAGACCCTTCGTGACACTCAGCACGGGAATTTCGTCGGGGATCTTCGGAAGCACGACGTCGCCGAACCAATCAACACCGAAGCTGCTCACGCCGCCGATGATGAGATCCGAACCCTCGATCGCCGTCTCCATCTCCTCGACCTGATAATATTTGAGCCCCGCGGGAAAGTCCTTGGTAAACTTGGGGTGTCTGCCCGTAGCACGGGAGGTTTCAATGATTTCTCTGTCAAGATGCGTACCGACAAGGCGCACCTCGTTTCCGTTTTCCCTTGCGGGGAATGCGAGCGCCGAGCCCATCATGCCCGCGCCGATAATCGTTACAACTGCCATTACTTTTTCTCCATTTTTTAAAAATCTTTGAAAACCCTTGCAAATTCTCCCAAAGCGTGATACAATACTTTTGGAAGAGTTTTCTTTGTTTTCAGCTTCATTATATTCCTATTTTCGAGCTTTGTCAAGCGGTGTTGCCAAATTTGAAAGCTTCTCACGAAAGCGAGAAAACTTTTTCAAACTTTTTCATTTTTTTACAAAAAGGGAGAGACCGATGATTCAATTTGAACGACAGGAAAAGATCATTGCCATTCTTGAGAGAAAAAAATCCGCCTCGGTGCGGGAGCTTTCCCGCGAGCTCTTTACGAGCGAAGCCTCGATCCGACGCGATATTGAAGCCTTGGAAAACCGAGGACTTGTCAAACGCGTGTATGGCGGAGTGTTGCTTTCCCGCTATCAGAACGGCTCGGTTCCGATTGATCTGCGCGACGGAGATCATTCCGCCGCCAAGGAAGAGATCGCGCGCCGCGCCGCCGAGCTCGTGCAGGACGGTGACACGATCTTTCTCGACGCTTCGTCTACGGTACGGCGTATGATGAAATATCTCGGACGGCGGAAGCATCTGAAAATCATTACGCACAATCTGAAGATCTTTGAGGAATACGGCGGCTCGAATTTCGAACTTTTTTGCACGGGAGGCACCTATTCGACCGTCGAGCAGACGCTCGTCGGTCCTGCCGCCGAAGCTTATCTTCGCGCGGTCTCTGCCGACCTGCTGTTTTTTTCGAGCCAAGCCATTACCGAGGAGGGAGAGATCACCGATTCGTCCGAGGACGAGACCTCGCTTCGTCGCATTATGATCGCACGCTCGGCACGGCAGTATTTTCTCTGTGACGATTCTAAAATCGGCGAGCGCCGAATGTTTTCGGTCTGCCATAAAAACGATATTACAGACGTCGTTTGCAACGTCCCGCTTCCGTGGGAAGCTGACTGAAATAAGAGAAGCGCTTGCGCCTAACTTGGCGCAAG
>JAFQPC010000135.1 GCA_017411935.1 Clostridia bacterium
ATATTATCGTAGGCTTTCCCGAGGAGAGCGAGGAAGAATTCGAAGCGACACTTACCGCACTTCGCCGCGTGAAGTTTGATATGATCTATTCCTTTATCTACTCACCGCGAAAGGGAACACCTGCCGCCGAAATGGAGCAAATCTCGCCCGAAATCAAGAGTGAGCGATTTGAGCGCTTGCTTGCTGTGCAAAACGCGATCTCGCTCGAAAAGAATCAACCCTTGGAGGGAAAGACGTTGCGCGTACTTTGCGACGGTGTCTCAAAAAACAACGATGCTGTTTATCAAGGACGAACCGAGGGAGGGAAGATCGTATTTTTTGACGGTGCTCCCGAGCTGACAGGGCACTTTCTCCATGTTTTGATCGAACGCGCCGACACGTTTGCCCTGTACGGAAAATTGTAAAATCTTAACTTGAAACCGAAAGGAAATAAAACTATGACGATTTTTGAACTTGCCGCAGAGCTGGGAAAAGCTCTGAAGAATGACGAAAAGCTCGTTCGCTTGGAGAACGCCAAAACTGCTTACGAGGCAGAGACCGAGCTCAACAAAAAAATGATCGAATATGAGGTGCAGCAAAAGGCACTTCAGCTTGAAATCACCCGTGAGGATCGTGATACGCTTCTCATTGATAATATTCAGAAGCGTATTGATACACTCTACCGCGAAATTATGGAGCACCCCGTCTTTGTTGAACTCAACGACGCGCAGGCAGAGGTCAACGAGCTGATGAATGCCGTCAATCAGACCATTAGCTTCCAGATCACGGGAGAAGTTCCTTCGTCTTGCACGCACGACTGTTCCACCTGTGGCGGCTGTCACTGATCTGAGAAATTTTTTATTGATGCTATTGAATTGAAACGGAGGAACTCGTTATGACTCCCATGATGGAGCAATATTTTGAGATCAAAAATCAATACAAGGATTATCTTCTGTTTTACCGTTTGGGAGACTTTTACGAGATGTTCTTTGATGACGCGGTGCTCGCGTCGAGAGAGCTTGAGCTGACGCTGACGGGCAGAGACTGTGGCGAAGCCGAGCGTGCGCCGATGTGCGGTGTTCCGTTTCATAGCGCGGAGGGCTATATCGGTCGTCTGATCGAGAAGGGATACAAGGTCGCCATTTGCGAGCAGACCGAGGATCCCGCGCTTGCCAAAGGACTTGTCAAGCGTGAGGTCATTCGCGTGATCACTCCCGGTACGCTGATCGAGACCAATCTGCTTTCCGAAAAGAAGAACAACTATCTTTGCGCCGTTTATCTTGGCGAATTTGAGTGCGGCGTAGCCTTTGCTGATATTTCCACGGGACGTATCGACGCGACCTCGTTTTGCGGAGATACGGTCGAAAACCGTCTGAAGAATGAGTTGGGTACGTACGTTCCGAGTGAGACGGTACTCAATCTTTCGGCAAAGAAGATCGGAGAGCTATCTTCCTTTATTACGGCGCGTCTCGGTTCGATGTTGACCGACAACCGTCCAACCGATTTTGAATATGCGACTGCCAAGGAAGCGATCAAGGAGCAATTCTCGGAGTTGCTTCGTGACGGTATCGAAGAAAACCGTCCTCTCGTTTGCGCGATCGGAGGACTTCTTTCCTACGTGAAGGAAACGCAGAAGGGAAATATCTCGTATCTGAACAACCTCAATATTTATTCTGACGGACAGTTTATGGAGCTTGACGTCAACACTCGTCGAAATCTCGAGCTCACCGAAACGATGAGAACCAAGGAAAAGCGCGGCTCGCTTTTATGGGTGCTTGATGAGACTCATACAGCGGCAGGCGCGCGGTTGCTTCGCAGCTGGATCGAGCATCCTCTGCTTCACGTCGGCGAGATCACGCGCCGACAGAATGCCGTCGAGGAGTTGTATGGAAACTTTATTCTTCGCGAGGAGATCGGTGCCTTGCTTGACGGAGTTCTTGATCTCGAACGACTGGTTACCAAAATCGTTTACGGAACGGCGAACGCCAAGGATCTTCGTGCTGTCAGCGCCACGATCTCAATTCTGCCTGAGCTGAAAGCGATGATTTCCAAATGTCGTTCGGACGAGATTTTGGCGCTTGCTTCGGAGCTTGAAACGCTTGAGGATATTTATGGGAAGATCACCGCGGCAATCACAGAAAATCCGCCCTTTTCGATTCGTGACGGAGGTATGATCGCCGAGGGATATGATGAGGAGGTCGACCGTCTTCGCTCAATTATGACCGACGGACGCGGTTGGATCGATCAGATCGCCGAGATCGAAAAAGAACGGACAGGCATCAAAACGCTGAAGATCGGCTACAATAAGGTCTTTGGCTATTACATCGAGGTTTCCAAATCCTTTATGGATCAGGTGCCCAACACCTATATCCGCAAACAGACGCTTGCCAATGGCGAGCGATATATTACCGAGGAACTCAAGCAGATGGAAGCGACTGTTCTCGGTGCTTCCGATAAGCTTTCCGCGCTTGAATACGAGATTTTTTGTCAAGTGCGTGGCTTTGTTGCCGACGAGAGCGCAAGAATTCAGAAAGCGGCGGCGCTTCTTGCCAAGCTCGACGCATATCTGAGCCTTGGCACGGTCGCGGCAAAAAACCGCTACGTGCGTCCCGAGGTCGATCAGAGCGATCTCATACAGATCAAGGACGGACGGCACCCTGTCGTCGAGCAGTTTGTCAAAGATACGTATTTTGTGCCCAATGATGCTGAGCTTGATACCAAGCAAAACCGACTGATGCTGATTACCGGACCGAATATGGCAGGTAAGTCGACCTATATGCGACAGGTTGCCATTATTGTTCTGATGGCACAGATCGGTTCGTTTGTCCCCGCCGCCGATGCACGCATCGGTCTTGTCGATAAGCTCTTTACGCGTGTTGGCGCTTCGGATGATCTGGCATCGGGTCAGTCGACCTTTATGCTTGAAATGAACGAGGTTGCCTATATTCTTCGCAACGCAACAAAGAAGAGTCTTATTATTTACGACGAGGTCGGACGCGGAACTTCTACCTTTGACGGAATGAGTATTGCACGTGCTATTGTCGAATATACCGCGGGTCGAAAGATTGGTGCAAAGACCCTCTTTGCAACGCATTATCACGAGCTGACGAGTATGGAAGGCGAGATCGACGGTGTCATCAACTACAATATCGCTGCGAAAAAACGCGGGGACAGCATCACCTTCCTTCGCAAGATCGTGCGCGGTTCGACCGATGACAGCTACGGTATTGAAGTGGCAAAGCTTGCGGGAATTCCCAACGAAGTCATTCGCCGCGCCAAAGAGGTGCTCGCCTCGGTCGAGCAAACGGCAAAAGCCATCAGTACCTCGGAAAAGAGTGAACCGACGCTCGATGATAGTATCATCTCGATGGACGACTGTGTCAACGAGCAGATCATTGAGGAACTTCGTGCTGTCGACATCAATACGCTCTCGCCCTATGAGACGATGAGCTTCCTCTTTGAATTGAAAAAGCGACTGAAATAAGAAATCATCAACAAAGAAAACGAATGAAAGGAGAACGATATGGGAAAGATCAACGTGCTGTCCTTTGCTGTTGCCAATCTGATTGCGGCGGGCGAGGTTGTAGACCGACCTGCTTCGGTCATCAAAGAGCTGCTTGAAAACGCCATTGACTCGGGGGCTGACCGTATTACGATCGAAATTCAGAACGGCGGTGTGACCTATATGCGTGTGGCAGATAACGGATGCGGAATTTCCGCAGAGGATCTTCCCGTTTCGATCCGACGCCACGCCACGAGTAAGATCAAAGAAGCCAAGGATCTTGATGGGATCCTGACGCTCGGCTTCCGCGGAGAAGCACTGGCGGCAATTGCCTCGGTATCGGATCTCCGAATTATTTCCAAAACCGCGGATGCGCCCGTAGGAGCAATGCTTGAGGCGCACGGCGGAGAAATTGCAGGGGTTTTTGAGCGAGCCTCGGCAGACGGTACGACAGTCATCGTCGAAAACTTGTTTGCCAACGTGCCTGCAAGACGGAAGTTCTTAAAAAAGGACGTTACCGAAACGATGGCAGTCACTGCCGTTGTCGAAAAGATCGCACTCTCACATCCCGCGATTTCCTTTCGCTTGATTACCGATGGAACGATCCGCATGGAAACCACGGGGGATGGCGATCTAAAAAACACCGTGTGGTCGGTCTTTGGCAAGGAGTTTGCTTCCAAATTGATCCCCACCGAGTTGACGGTCGACGGAATTGAGGTGCACGGGTTTGTCGGAAGACCCGATAACGTGCGTGCCAACCGAAATTATCAGAATTTCTTTATTAACGGAAGATATGTCAAGAGTAAAACGGCATGTGCTGCTTTGGAGCAGGCGTATACCTCGTATATCGCGACCGAACGTTTTCCTGCGTGCATTCTGTTCTTGACCATTCACCCCGCGGCGGTCGACGTCAACGTGCATCCTGCCAAGCTTGAAGTCAAATTCTCGAACGAGAAGCCCGTCTTCGAGGCAATCTATTACGCGGTGCGAAATGCGCTCGAAGCCAACACGGCACGCCCCGATGTAACGCTGACTCCGATCTCTCAACGAAAGGGAAGGATCGAGGAAAAGCTCTCGGATGCGCAAACACCGATCCGAGACGGACGAGAGGAATCTCTCAAGGCGCGTCAGATCGCGGCGACGATGACGGTGGCAGAACCCAAAAAGGTGGTCGCCGAAGCTCCGAAAAAGCCGACTCCCGGCTTTGCCACAATGACTGCTGAGGATTATCTCAAAGCATTTGTCAAAGAAACACCCAAAATGCCAAAGGAAGCGCCGAAAGCATCGCCTCCCACTCCCAAAGCAGAATCGCCTAAGGTTGAACATCCCAAGCAAGATGAGAACAAGCAGGAGACATCGAAGCAAGAAGTCGCGAGGATCGAAGTACCTGCCGTACCGCAAAGTCTGGAATATCGGATTTTGG
>JAFQPC010000136.1 GCA_017411935.1 Clostridia bacterium
CACAAAAAAATCCCTCAGGTGACAAGAGGAAGCAAAATATCTGCACCAAGCCTTCTCCTGTGGGAGAAGGTGGCTGAGCCAACGGAGCGAAGCGGAGTATTTAGCGAAGTCGGATGAGAAGTTACTTTACTGAAAAACACCTCATCCACCGCTATCGCGGTCCCCCTTCCCCCACCGGGGAAGGCTAAAAAAGCGGCGGTTCGATTTCTCGAACCGCCGCTATCATCATATCAAATTTCAATTAGCAAACGCCCTGAGCCTTCATTGCGTCAGCAACCTTAACGAAGCCTGCAATGTTCGCACCGGCAACGAGGTCGTCGCCAAGACCGTACTCGTTCGCAGCCTTGACCGAGTTCTCGAAGATGTTCTTCATAATGGTATGAAGCTTTGCATCAACTTCCTCTGCCGACCAGCTGTAACGCATCGAGTTCTGCGACATTTCGAGTCCGGAAACCGAAACACCACCGGCATTTACTGCCTTCGAAGGAGCAACGATGACGCCGTTTGCCTTCAGATATGCTACTGCCTCGTTGGTCGTAGGCATATTGGAAACCTCAACGTAATACTTCACGCCGTTAGCAACGATCTGCTCAGCCTCAGCCATTCCAACCTCATTCTGGGTTGCGCAAGGCATCAGAATGTCAGCCTTGACACCCCACGGCTTCTGACCTGCGAAGAACTCAACGCCAAACTTGTCAGCATAGTCCTGAACACGGTTGCGGCAAGAAGCACGCATCTCGAGCATGAAGTCGATCTTCTCCTCGGTAGCAACGCCATCGGGATCGTAGATGTAACCGTCGGGACCCGAAATGGTTACAACCTTACCGCCAAGCTCGTTGATCTTCTTGACCGTACCCCAAGCAACGTTACCGAAGCCCGATACGACGAAGGTCTTGCCCTTGATATCATCCTTGAAGTAGTTGAGCATCTCAACGGTGTAGTAAACAGCACCGAAGCCGGTTGCCTCGGGACGAATGAGAGAACCGCCGTAAGGAAGTCCCTTACCTGTAAGAACACCCGTGAACTCGTCACGAAGTCTCTTGTACTGACCGAAGAGGTAACCGATCTCACGTGCGCCTACGCCGATGTCACCTGCGGGAACGTCGGTGTCAGCACCGATGTACTTCTGAAGCTCGGTCATAAAGCTCTGGCAGAAGCGCATCACCTCTGCGTCGGACTTGCCCTGAGGATCGAAGTCCGAACCACCCTTACCGCCGCCCATAGGAAGCGAGGTCAGAGAGTTCTTAAAGGTCTGCTCGAAACCGAGGAACTTGATAATGCTCTCGTTGACCGAAGGATGGAAACGAAGTCCTCCCTTGTACGGACCGATCGCGCTGTTAAACTGAATACGGAAACCGCGGTTGACCTGAACGTTGCCCTTGTCATCGACCCACGGAACGCGGAACTTGATGATTCTCTCGGGCTCAACCATTCTCTCGAGAACGCCGCTGGTGATGTAATCGGGGCGCTGCTCGATGACAGGCTCGATCGACTCGAGCACTTCCTTTACGGTCTGATGGAATTCAGGCTCGTTGGGATTTCTTTTCTCAACTCTCTCCATCAGCTCGTTCAAATACTGATTCTTAAAGCTCATGTTTGGATACCTTCCTTTTTCAAAATTTGAAAAAATAATTTTTTACTGAAATATTATAACACAGTGCACCCATTTTGTCAATAAAAAATTGCAAAAAATCGTTATTTTTCCGCACTTTCTGCAAGATTTTTTTGCAAAATTTCATTTCCTTCTTTTTTCGGCACTCTCGTTCTCTGATAAAAATAATACGGAATCAGCACAAATACCCATGCCGCAAGCCACGAAAGCGGCTCAGAATAATAGAGTACGCGCTCTCCCCACAAGGAAAATCCGACCGTTGCGACCGAGACGCGCACCACCGTTTCGAAGATCCCCGAAATGAGAGACCACGACGCAACGCCAATCGCTTGCAAAGCGCTTCGGTGCACGTAAACGAGATACAAGATCGGCATCGCAAGAATCATCCGAAGCAGAAAATGTACGCCAACGTCGATGGCTTCGCTCTCCGCAGCGTCAATAAACAGGAGCGGAAGCTGACGGAGAAACGGCAAAAGAAGAACGATAAAAATCCCTGCCGCGACCACAGAAAGAACCATTCCAACGCCTACACCGTGCCGAATCCGTCGATACTGTCTTGCGCCAAAGTTCTGCGCGGTATAGGTCGTAAACGCCGCGCCAAGTGAGACGGCAGTGCATTCAAGAAGACCGTACAGCTTTTTGGATGCCGTGTATCCTGCTACAAAGCCGCTTCCCAAGCCGTTGACCGTCGCCTGCAAGATCATTCCGCCAAAGTTGATGATCATATACTGGATCGCAAGCGGCAGTCCGATAGAAAGTGTTTCCCACGCCAAAGCTCCGTCCCAACGAAACGCTTCTTTGTCCAAGCGAACGATCTCGATCTTCCGAATTTTCAAAAAGCAAAAAACGAACGAAATCAGTTGGGAAATCACCGACGCAAACGCCGCACCGAACACACCCCAATGGAACACCACAACGAGCAACAAATCAAGTGCAATATTCAAGACAGCGGCAATGATCATTGCCACCAACGGAGTTTTACTGTCGCCAAGCGCTCGCAAGATCGACGCCGCCAAATTGTACGCCGTGACAATGAGCGTACCGAGAAGCATTGTGATGAGATACACCGTCGCGTCGTACAGGATCTCCTCGGGGGTATCCATCAAAAGAAGCAAAGGACGCGCAAACACC
>JAFQPC010000137.1 GCA_017411935.1 Clostridia bacterium
ACGATCGTGTCGAGATTTCCGTAGGTCGCCATCAAAAAGCCATAAATCAAAAGAGAGGTGATCGGACAAAAGGAATACGCCATATGCTCGGGCTTCTTTTTAAAGAGAGGATGCAAGATCGCCATTGCCAAGAGCATTGCCGAAATATACCACGAAACCCCCGTCGTCAGTCTTCCCTTCGAGCCTGCAATCTGAAGCGGGAAGATCTCAAAGAGCAAGAGCGGAATGTCACGAAGCTTTTCGATCTCCATCGGCGGAAGCAGAATAAATTCGGCTACGATAAAGCCACTGATGACCGAGAAGAAGAGAGGCAAAAAGATCGATCGATACTTATACCAAATAAATTTTGCCGTCGAATCGGGAAGCTCGGCTTGCTCCCTGTGCTTCCGAAGCGAGGAATACATCAGATACCCCGAGATCATAAAAAAGCCTTCTACTACGAGATAGCCACCATAGATGCCCAGACGGAAGTGATACAGAAAAATAATGATGGAAAATAAAAATTTCAAATAATCCACGGAACTGTTTCTTTTCATGTCAATCTTACCTCAATATCGTCGCCATCTCTGCCACACTGCCATCAAGTGCGCGGATGGTCGTTTGATAGTATTTTTCCTGAAAATGGACGGTGCGAGCAATTTCTTCGGCAGAAAAGCTTGCTCCCTCGGGTGCCATGATGAGCTTGTCCTCGACGTCGTCGGCACGGTAAACGATCCCAATGATTTTTCCCGTATAGGACGAAACGGGCTCGTCCACGCCAACGAGGAACACATCAAGTTCGTCCCCGTCACCGCCGAGAACCTCGGGGATATAACCGTAATTGATCGGATAGACCAAGGTCTTTTCACCCTTGTGATGCACGGTCCCGATCGGTCGGTCGATCTCGATTGTCACGATCTTCCCGAGATACCCTTCCACCTGCGCGTGGCGCTCCGCAAGAGTCATCGTTCCGCTTTCACTCATAAACGCTTCCCTTTCTGCTTATTTTATCTTCATTATCATTATACCATTTTAAAGGATAGAAATCAAGAGAATAATTGTTCGACTGTATGAAAAAATAACGGACACGTCACTCGGGATTTTCCCAAATGATGTGTCCAATATTTTTATATAAACAGCGGGAGAATATTTATGATAAAAAAGCGTTTGGGAATAACCGTGTCGCGTTTTTCCATAAAATGTTTTCTTTCTCTTCCGTGGAAAGTGCGGAAAGCGCGATCCGTCCAAATTGGAATGCATAGGAATACGTATCGGTTCCAAAAAGGATTTTTTGAGATCCCACGCGCTGCACCGCTCCCTCAATCACGTTGTTAGCTGCGCTGGCTCTGCCCGAGGTATCCGTGTAGATATTACCGTACTCCGCATATGCAATCGTATCCGTGTATTCTTGAAATCTCGTGCTATCAAGATGCGCAAGGATCAGCTTCATATCGGGACATTTGTCAGCAAACGGACGCATAGAAGAAATTTCATACTGCGGATGAATCAGTACCACGGTCTTTTGAGAATTTGCAAATGCAAACAGCTCCTGTGCATAGTCCAAAATTCGATAGCCATGATATGCAGGATGGAGCTTGATCCCCAATACCTTGGGGTGGGTTAGCATCCTCTGTGCCTGCGCGTACGTTTCCTTTTGTCTGGGATCGATCACGACCCACTGATACACCCAGTCTTTTTCTTTGATCAGCCTGTGCAAGTATTCGTTTTCCTCCGAAACACACGTCGGCTCCGTCACGGACGCGAAGGTGGAAATTCCCACCTGTGTTACACCGACACGTCGGTATACCGATTCGATAAAATTGATGTCGCGAATATGCGCCTCTGTTTCGGGACAGTCAAATTTTGAACCGTGATTGAAGTGCGAATGTACGTCAATGGGGCTATGTGTAAAATTCGGTAGTAACGTCGTGCTTTGTTCCATCGTACTCACCCCTAATTCCATCATTTCTTCAATTAAATTTGAATGAATAAAAATCGCAATCCTTCATAGAGATTTTAAATCTGATTTCTTTTCCTTCAAGATCGGAAAGCGGCTTTTCAAAATCACAGTGGCGAGCAGTGCTATCCCCAAACAAACGTCCCGAATCATACCCCTCGATGGGAGCACCGTCTTTATCAAGGATCTCTATTCTCAGATATCCGAGAGCCGAGGTGGCAAAATTCAGAGAAAGCTCACTTCCTTGGAAGGTCAAGGGCTTGGTGATGACCTCGCCTCCCTCAAAATCGGCTCTCCACGAATAAAAGCCGTCCATTCTTATGGTATAGCGTTCAAAGGTGACGGGTCTTGTTCGGTATCCGTGACCGACGTAAAGCGAAAGCTCATTTGGCTCTCCCTCAAAGTCGGACGCTGTCTCGATCATTCCGTAGGCAAAATATCCGTCGCCGTAGATCCAGTTTTCGCCGTTCTCTGCTCCCGGCGTAAAGAACGCTTCGAGAGAACGGTTGAAACGATAGCCGTCTCTTGACACCATCAGCATCGTCTCGGTCACTGCCGAAAATTCTCTGTCTGCTTTTTCCTGCAAGCGCATCCAACGCTTTTCGCCAACACCGGGAATATGTTTATAATTGACGGCATCGGGGGCTCTATCAATATATCTTGTGGGCAGACCGATATACATATTGGAATTCCCGTATCTCATAATATTGTTGATGTAGAGCTGAATTTCCAGAGGATCGTTGTAATCCAATATCGCGGGTTCTGTCCAATGAATAAAGTCGTCGGAGAAACAAAGCCTGATATCTCTGACGTGAGTCTCTGCTTCGTATTCTAATTTATTGTTCTTATTATTTTCGTCAATATCGTGAAAATCTCTCATGTAAAGGCGATATTTTCCGATGCTATGATCGTAAAACGCGATGTTCATAGAGTCGAAATACCCCTTGATATCAAGGAGCATGACTCGTTCAAAGTGAAATCCATCACTGCTCTTAAAGTAAATCAAACGCTTTGTTCCATTGACGGTATGCCCCCAAAACGCCTTATATTTTGCATCGGGCTCGCAGGCAGGATTTTCGTCAAGCATAATGGAAAAATTGTCGATATAGTTGTTGTTCGGCTCATCGCTCATCATCACAATGTTGTTTTCTTTTGAGCCGTTGTATTCGTAGATTCCGAGGTTTGGCTTTTCAAAGGTCTTTCCGTCGTAGCTATATGCCACGCATTCAAGACCAAAATGCCCGTTTTCATTTTTTCCGCCCCCACGGTAGTAAAAACGGTACTTTTCGCCGTCAAAGACGATTTTGGCGTAACCGGCGTGATCCCCTTCCCACGGCTCACAGGTTTCAAGAACGCTTCCCTTTCTTGTCAGCTTGTGCATTTGCAAACGCACCCCGTGAGAACGCTCGGCAAGCGCCATATCCCAAAGAACCTCTTTTTGGTTTCCAATGTCAAATCTTTCCATAAAAACTCCTCCTGTTTTTTGGTGTGATATGTAAGATGCGCCTATGCGCGATCCTTATTTTTTTGCTGCTCGCGGTACAAGCTTCGAACCGAACGAAATTGCAAAACCTGACAAATTGCGGAATGGATCGAGTAGATCACGTAGGTGACCTGCGCAGGCTCCTCCAACATCAAGCTGACGTTCATTCCCAGCCCAAGGGCAGATGATACTAAAATCAACCAACTGTATTCACGGTATCGAAGAAGCGTCAGTACCGATACGAAGAAGCCAACCAGAGTTGCTGCCACATCCCAAAAACGATGCTTGGAAGACATCGCGGAAAGCAAGAGATACATTCCAAGGAAACTGAAGATAAAGATGATCGCAAGAAGAAACCATTGCTTCTTTTTCAAACTCCGAAATTCGGTAGAATGCCGATAGGCACGCTTGTTCCAACGAACAAATGTCACAAGCTGAAAGGGGCAAGAAATGAAAAGCGCGCTGGCGGCGGAAGCATAAAGCCCGAAGGAAAGATATACGATTGCGTACAAAATCGCGTTGCATCCCCCAATCAGACAAGCATATCGGTTTGCCTTGGTTTGAAGAACCCCCACCAAGAGTGACACACAAATGGGAATCATTCGAAATACGTGCTGATCGTAGACGATTCCCGTCCAGAGAATTGCGATCATAGCAATCAGCGACAAGCTCAGCGGAAAACGGTTCTGCCGAATCCATTGACATTGGCTCTTCATCCTTCTCACCTCCTCTTTTTTATATTATAACAAACAGAAAAAAAGAGGACAAGTCTGCCATAAGACAGAGATCAAAAAAGAATGTCTTGTTTTCGGAATTTTATTTTTTTGCCGCCCACTGACGACGGTATCGCCCGACCGAGACACCGTATTGTTGGCGAAAGGCAGAATAAAAGCCCGAGACCGAGCTATAACCAACCGAATACGCGATTTCTTCCACCGAACGATCGGTCGTAAGCAATAGTTGCGCTCCGTGGTGCAACCGTGATTCCACGAGAAGCTGACGAAATCCCTTTCCATAGACTTCCTGCAAAACACGATTGAGCTGTCGTTTGGAGAGATTCATCTCCTTGGAAATCGACTCCTCGCTCAGAGGCTCAGCATACCGATTGCAAAAGACATCCTCTAAAAACAACCGACGGCGGTTCTGCTCATTGTCATTAAAAAAGCGATCCCCATTTTGCGTTTTCACGGGATTTGTTCGAATCAACAACCTTGCCATACAGAGATAAAACTGCGTAAAAAGAGTTTGCGCATAGAGCTCCGAAGCAAAGTCATTTCCTTTGAAGTCCTCTGCCAGCTGATGAAGGAGCGAAAACAGCTCACACTCTTCACGGAATACTCGGGGAAAACATTTCCTTTGAAGCTCACGGTCAAAGGACTCGTAGATCGAGGGAGTACCCTCGCCCCGATAATAATAAAACCGAATCCCCAACACCCGAGGAATCGTTTGATTTCTTCGGGTACAATGATAGGTATCGGGAGAAATCAAGCATGCGCTATCCTTGGTAAGCACAACTTGTTCGCCTTCGGCAAGCTCTACCAAAAAATCTCCCTCCAACGCCACCAACAATTCATAATACGCATGAGCATGAACCGAATTAGACACATCTCCCCCAATCAACCCCTCCAAAGAGATGACGGTCTCGATCCGCAAGTCGCCGATCTCGGTCAAAAACACCGTCGTATCGTATGGTTGTTTCATACCTTGTTCCTCCAAAATTCTTTTTTCTTATTGTCGTATACCGTTTTGCCAAGCTTATGTTCTTCCCTCTCTCATAGCTCAAAAGCAGGGTCGCGCCAAAATCTGCGCGACCCTTGTGTTCTATCAAATAACGCCCTTTTGAATCATAATATTGGCGTAAAGAGCCTTCTCGCTGGTGGCGATGATGGCGTATGCCTTCTTTGCTTCGTCATAGAAGCCAAATCTGGAAGCCGAGCCAAAGGCGGACTCCTTGCGGTCGTCGTACTTGGCAACGATCTCCTTATAGGTATCCCAAATGGGAGTCTCCACGGTATCTCCCGCCACGACCTCCATCAGAGTCACGGGGGTCTCTACATAGGTATCTAAGGGGAAGACCTGCAAGATCGCATCAAGAAGCTCGGGGACGCCGTGCCCGTCACAACGGATCACGATCGCATTCTTGCCGTTGGACTCGGCAGGAAAATTTCCGTCGGCAATGACCAAACGGTCGCCGTGTCCCATTTCGCACAGCACCTTCAAAAGCTCGGGGGAAAGAATGGGGGGAATTCCTTTTAACATTTCAGTTCTCCTTTTTGAGTCAAAAATTTCGGGGGGCATCAAAAGCTCCAAGCCGCACCCCGATCTTGAGGGCTTGTCTTTCGTACTTTTTATTGTATCACGCGACAGAGGTTTTGTCAATATCGATTCAAAAATCCATTTCCAAGAAAAAACGGACACATCACAAGAGCCAAAGCCCAAAATGACGTGTCCAATTTTTTATTGATTTATTTGTAGGGGTGTTCTGTAAATGCCCGTCCTCTCTTGATGAAGGTCGGGGGTTTTTGGATATTCATCGCTTATTCATTTTTTCCTCGTTCCAAAATCTGTTTCATCATGACGTAAACATCACAGTTTTTAATGATGGTAGCGGATTTCATAGATGGCAGGCTTTCAAAAGCAAATGATGTACCGTACAGATAAAGACCGACATCAACATCGGTATGCCCTGAGGTTGTAAAGCTATAATACACCGTGGGATTGGAGCTGTACAAGCGGAAGGATTTTCCCAATATGTTTTTACTGCTCACCGAAAGTCCTCCCGTTTCGTGATCGGCAGTAACGATAATGGCGGTATCATTGCGATCGCCCATCCAATTTCGAACCATTTTGACGGTATCGTTAAGGCTCTTGACAGTTTCTACCATATCTTTGAACGCTGTATCCGTTGAATCTGCATAACCGTCGTGGGCATGGAAGTCAACATGTGCTTGCTCAATGATCAAGACAAAGCCCTGCTCATTGTCAAGAAACTCAATTGCCGTCTCTGCCACTTGATTTAATTTCAAATGGTTCGGTGTCGAAGAATGGTATCCTTCCAAAGTAAAGAGTCCGTAGAGCTTCTCTGCCTCCATATTCTCGTTTGCTTCCTCTAAGGTACGAACATATGTATACCTATTGGCATTGAGAGCATTGTTAGAGGGAATATGCGCTCCGCCACTTTCGGTTACATAAGGGCCAAACAACAAATCAACGCCCGAAGACAGTTGTGTTTGAATAATGGTAGAAGTGGCGGAACGAGACTCCGAATGTGCCGAGAACGCGGCCGGTGTTGCTCCTGTCAAAACATCGGTCGAGACAATTCCCGTCTTCATTCCCAAGGCTTTGGCATAGTCCAAAATCGTACTCACATCGTTGCCGCTTGCATTCTTTCCAAGATATCCCGTTTTCGTCAACGTTCCCGTAGCAAGTGCCGTAGCCGAAGCAGCGGAATCGGTGGTTGTCAATGCCATGCCCGATGAATTAAGACAATTGGTATTGACCGAGGTCGAGGACCAGTTGAGAAATTCATACTTCTCCCCATAAACCATTTCCCCTGCGGCAATATGCTCTTTTCCCATACCGTCGCCAATAATGAGAATCAGATTTTTGACTGAGTTTTCCACTTTTACGCCGCATCGCAAACAAACGCCGGGGCCTTCCAAGTGTCCGAGCGCAGAAAGTGTCTCTTGCTTAGAAACATCGCATGTTGTGCACGAAATGGTGACCGAACCATCCTGAATACAGGTAGGGGGAACATAATTTTCGGTCGTATGGGCATGTCCTAAGGCTTCGCCTGCCGTTGCACCGCAGGCAGTACATTTTCGAGGTGACAGACAGTTCGCATCGGCAAATGTGTGCTGGCAAACCTTACACTCCTGCGTTTCACCCGTTTCGACATCGGTCGTCTCACTTTCGATATTTTGAGATGTACATCCAACCAAAAGCAAACAAAAAATCATCAAAACGACAAATAAAGAACGAAATTTTTTCATTACACTTTCTCCTCTCCAGATTATTTTTATGGATTGATATTTTAAGTATAACAAACAAAAAAAGCCGTGTCAATACGATAGGGAAAAGTTTTTCAAAAAAAGACTTTTTCCCTAATCAGTGGAAGAAAACCTTGCCTTTTCTACAGAAACTCCGAAAAGTCTCAAAAGCCTTGAAAATCAAGCAATTACTTCAAAGCCTCTGCGACTGTTTTTATCAAAAACAATTGGACACGTCACAGGAGCAAAAGCCCAAAATGATGTGTCCAACTTTTTATTGTTTTATTTGTAGGGGCGACCATCGGTCGTCCGCGGACGTGTACATATTTCGCTTCGCTCAATTGCAAGTTTGCGTTGCAAACATTATGCACGCCCCTACGGAAGTCTTGCCAGATAAGCCTTTGGATATATTGCATTGCAAAATCTTTATCCGCTGAACACATCGTTTTATGTTTTGCTGAATGCATTATATCGTGTTTTGGCTTGTTCGCGAATAAGCATTGGGATAAGTTTAAAAATTGTTTACGATTACAGACTTTATCTGCTAAATTATACGAACGGCAATATTTTGTGCTCTGTTGTTGTTCGGAATATTACAGAAAGAAGATCTGATATGGCAAATATTGAAAATAAAGAAAATACTAACAAACGAGAAGCAAAGACCAGCAATCGTTAAAAACTTTATGCCGCCGCATTCGCATTAATCTTATCAATAATATTTTTTAT
>JAFQPC010000138.1 GCA_017411935.1 Clostridia bacterium
CTTATGAAATCCACGATTTTTATCTTTATCATATGCTTCGTTGGGGAGAAACTCCGGACAAGCTCTACCGTTTGGCAAAAATTGCATTTAATGGAAAATACAGTGACGAAGTCCTACTCCATTGGCTGAAGAATTTCGTTCGACGCTTTTTTGCACAGCAATTCAAGCGCTCTTGTCTGCCTGACGGTCCAAAGGTCGGCTCCCTCGGTCTTTCGCCCAGAGGTGATTTCAAAATGCCCAGTGATGCTTGTGCCGCCGCTTGGCTCAAAATCACAGAAGAATTATAATCTCTCGGAGTACTCATGGAAAAAAAGGAAGAAATTAAAATTCTCTGCGACAATATTGAGATCTTTTCCAACCGAAAAACACTTTCGGAAAAGCAACGGGCGCTGGCAATGTCTCAGTGGTTAAGTCGATTTCTCTCCGAATCGGACGATACGCCCTCTCACCTTTACGATCGATTTTGTTCCTCTTTTACCACAGAAGAAATTCCGACCCCGGAAGACCGCGCACTTCTTTGTGCTCAGTTAGCTAATCACCCCTCCTTTCAAAAAAAACTGCTATCCCACTCGCCGCTTGAGGGGCGCGAGGGTGCTGCATCTGGCTCACACGGAAGAATCGCTCTTGTTCGAAACCGATATAACGAAGAGGCCTTTTCAATCTTTGAGCACACGGTACAGGGAGCAAAACCCGAGTTTTTCTCGTCCTTTTCCGATGCTTGTGAAGAAGTCTTTGACAATCTTTGCGAGTATTGCATTTTGCCCGTAGAAAACACGGGCGACGGAAGACTTTTCGGTTTTTATTCGATGATCGACCGTTATGAATTAAAGATCTGTTCCGTATGCGAACTTGAAACCGAAAGCCCCCCCGAGACAATTCGCTATGCACTCGTTGGGAAACATCTTCCGAGAAGAATTCCCCAAAATACAGATTGGAACTTTGAATGTTGCGTTTCTGCCGAAGCTGAGGAGTTTCCTTATGATATCTTTCGCGTCGCCCCTGTTTTTTCGGCAACTCCGATCAAAATCGATTCTCTGCCGATCCTTTACGATGATCGCGCGCATCGATTTTATCTGACCTTCCGAGTTCCTCGCCATCTGGCATATGCGTTTGATCTCTATCTTTCCAAAGAGCATCCGCGCTATACCGCGATCGGTCTTTACCCTATTCTTGAAATCTAAGTTATTTAAAAGGAGCTTTCTATGGAACACATCTCTTACCGCACGAAAGGTACATGCTCTCGCCAAATTGAAATTGATCTTGAAAACGGACGCATCGTTTCGGTCAAATTTATTGGCGGTTGCGCGGGCAACACGCAAGGCGTTGCGTCTTTGCTCGTCGGTATGACGGTAGAGGATGCCATCGAACGTCTTTCGGGCATCCGTTGCGGATTCAAACCGACATCCTGCCCCGATCAGTTGGCGCAAGCACTGATAAACCATCAGAAAAACGCATAAGTACGCTCGGAGAATCGCACGATGCTTTTCTCCGAGTTTCATTTTTCTTCTTAATAAAATATTTATCAAATCCTATTGACAAAAACTTTTTTTATGCTATAATATTAGTAATATGTTGTATCAGGAACACCCGAAACAAGAAAAGTTTCCCGTCTTCCTCGCAACAATAAATTAAAACGGACGAAATTCGTCCCGAAATTGTAAGGAGAAAATCAGAAGTGGACAACGGCAATACCGACGGTAACTGTCGAAGTACATATTGTTTCTTAAGTAATATGTTTCTTGATATGCATAACCTGCGTTCCTGAAATGGGCTCAGGCTATGCTTTTTTGCGCTTATTTTGATTTCTGATTTTTGCCACACCCTATTCTCTGTACCGACAACGTCCTCGGACAGATATTTTTTAAAGGAGATTATATGCCTGACGGGAGTCTACTCAAAATTGTTTTAATGTTCATCTGCCTTGTGTTTTCCGCATTCTTTTCTTCCAGTGAGACAGCGTTCACTTCGTTCAATCATACCAAGATGAAAAATCTTGCGTCTGAGGGAAATAAGCGTGCCGCGTTGGTGTTGAAAATGTCTGAAAATTACGACAAGCTTCTTTCCACCATTCTCGTTGGAAATAATATTGTAAACATTATGCTGTCTTCTGTGGCGACCATTTGGTTTATGCAGCTCTTGATGGATACTCGTGCCGAAGGATATTATTCTGCCATTGCTACCATCGTAACGACAATCGTTGTTCTGATTTTCGGTGAAATTTCTCCCAAGAGCTTGGCAAAAGAAAAACCCGAACGCTTCTCAATGGCGGTTGCTCCTGTGCTTCGCTTTATTACGGGCATTCTGACCCCCATCAACTGGATCTTTATGCTTTGGAAAAAGATTCTTACAAAGATCTTTAAGCCCGCCGAGGAAGAAGCTGTCACCGAAGGCGAGCTTCTCACGCTGGTCGATGAAGCCCACGAGGACGGAAGCATTGACGAATACAACAAGGAACTGATCGAAAACATTTTTGATTTTGACGATATTTCCGCCGGTGCTATCGCAACGCACCGTACCGATATGACGATCCTTTCCAACGAAGACCCTGTGGAAGAATGGGAAGCGGTCATCAATAACAGCCGATTCTCCCGCTACCCGATCTGCGGTGAAGATGTAGATGATATTATCGGCATTCTCGATGCACGTGAATATTTCCGTTTGGAAGAAAAAACCAAAGAAGCAATTTTCGAGGTTGCTGTCAAACCTGCGTACTTTGTCCCCGAAAATGTCAAAGCAGACGTTCTTTTCCGTAATATGAAGGAAAAGAAAAAATCCATTGCTATCGTACTTGACGAGTATGGCGGAGTACACGGTATTATTACTTTCACCGACCTTGTTGAATGTTTGGTTGGTGAATTTTCCGAGACCGATGAAGAAGAAGAAGATACGGTAGAACCCATTATCGCCTTGGAAGACAACCGTTGGCAGATCAACGGATCGGTCACCATTGCCGATGTCGAAGATGCACTCGGTATTGAATTGACCGACGCAGATTCCGATACGTTCAGCGGTTTTTTGATGGGGCTTTACGGCTCGATCCCCGAAGACGGTTCTACCTTTGAACTTTCTACCGATCAGCTGGACATTCAGATCTTGGACGTTCAGGAGCACAAAGTAGAGTGCGCGATCGTCACACTCAAGGAAATTAAGAGTGACGAGGACGAAGATGATTCCGAAAAAGAAAAAGCTTCCAAATCCGAAACGGTAGAAGCATAATAAGAAACGGATATGCGATGTTCGCATATCCGTTTCTTTTATATCAACGTCAAAGATAAGAAAAGCATCTTGCGTAATCTTGCATAAAGATAAAAAACTTCGTTCTGCGGCAAAGAAGCTTCTCCTCCCCCGCAATAAATCGTAAATGCGGGCAGATTTTTCTCAACAATACAAAAATCAGAAAGCGTTGCAAACTCCTCGCTTTCCTCTCTCTTAGCAAGCGCATATCCCGAAAACGACGAAAGCGATTCTGCCATGCTTTCTGAGCGCGGTGCGGTACGTCCGTGAGAATCATATCGGATCATCTCTGCCGTTGTTTGTAAATCAAATACGGCGCGAATGTCCCGATGATAACGGAGATAGTTACAGAGAGCTCCCACCTCAGGTTCACTTTCCGAGCTCTCCCCCGAAAATCCAATCGGCGCACCGCCAAAAATTCCCTCTCGTTTTTCCTTTTCCTTTTGCGCCGAAAAACCAACTCCGTAATTATAAGAAAGATCCACGCCGCGTGCATTTGCCTGCCACGAAGAAAAATCATCACTTCCCTGATTCATCGAGCGAACTCGATCATATAAAACGTTTCCTTCCGATACACCGTGCAAATGATATTCTACGCCGTCAGGATTGAGCATCGGAACAATAATGATTCTCCGTGTGGAAAGCAAATAGCCGATATGATACCGAAAAATTTTTCCATTGGCAGCATAGAGCTCGCACGCTTCATTCAGCCATCGAAGAAGAATCATTGACGTGATCCATTCTCTGGCACGCTGTGCACCGACAAAAAGCAACGCCCGATCTCCTGTCCCCAGCGTCAGTATCGGAATTCCTCGTCCCATGATCGTTTCCCCAAGATAAGAAAACGAAAGAAACGGATATCTATCTACCATCGAAGTTAGGGTTTCCATCATTTTGGCATAATCTAAAGGAATCTTATATTCCAATATTTTTCTTTCCTCGTTCACCGTTATCCCTCCCAAAAGCTTTCTTGAAAAAAATTTATGAGGATAGCGACAAAAAAATACGCAAAACCGAAAATATTTACAAATCAATCAACAAATTTTTCGCAAGCTATGATATAATATAAAGGAATATATTTTGTGGAGATGATTCTATGAAAACGAAATGGCTTACTCTTACGATGCTGATCGGTTGCGGCGGACTGTTCGCCGTATTATCGTTCGGCTTTAGCTTAGTATATCTTTTTTGCAATAACAATATTATTCTCTTTCAATCGATCCTTCCCGATCTCATCGATATTGTTCGGGAGCTGACCGAGATCTTGGTATGGGCGCTTGCCATTTCCTTGCTTTCTTATGCGGTATTTTTCCGTTTTCCAAAAAGCGATCTTCTTGCTCTATCTTCTCTGTTATGTTTTCTTTTAATTTTACATCGAATTTTTGAACTTTCGGTCATTCTGATCGTTCAAGGAAAATTAGATCTTTTTGACGATATTTTAGGAAATCTTTTTTATCTTGTCGGAGACCTTTTACTGGTTTTGATCGCTTATCTTCTCACATCTTCTACGGCAAGAGCTTATTACCGAAACCGCGCCGTCAAAGCAAAGGCAAAATCTCTCTTTGCCAACGATACGACCTTAGATGTCAAGCAAGAGGATTTTTATCCTTTCAAAAAGATCTTTGACAAAGTAAATCCCTTACAGCTCTGTCTCTTGAAAATTGCAATTTTATTTTCTGCTACAAAAATTCTTTCCCGTCTGCTCTTTGACATTGGTTACGGAGCACCGAAAGACTTTGTCGAATTCTTGATTATGTTCGCATATTATCTTTCCGATCTGTTACTTGGCATCGTATTTTATGTCTTTGCTATTCTGATTTTCCATCGCCTATTCGCAAAAATCAATAAAAAGGAAAACGAAAAAAAGCTCGATGACGTCAATTGACGTCATCGAGCAAAATTGCACGGCATGGAGCGCCGTCACAGTTACCAAGCTTCATCGGTGCGGCAAACAAAAAATACGTTCCGTCAGCCACCCCATCTAAGCGGATCCCTTCCAATAACACGATCTCATGGGAAAGCAACATATGATGAACGCTTGCGCTCCCAATGCTCTGCCCTTCAATACCAAGGAGCTTGATGTTTTTTGAAAGAAGCTTTTGGGCTATGTCCTCATCGAGTTCTTTCATGCCTCGCAAAAGAACACGTTCACTCTCTGTGGAAAGAAGCGCAGCAATGTCGGAGCATACCTGACACGTACCGATGCAAGCATTCAAGTCCATCTCATCAATGCTCTTGCCATCGCGCACAAAATGTCGGGGCGCGTCCACGTGCGTCCCGTTATGGGCGCACATTTTTATATCACTTAAATTATAAAGTTCCCCGTCTTCCATTCGACGCACGACAATTCGTTCGGGTGTTGTATCCCCGGGATAAGTCAAAGAGCCAAAAAGCTCCTGCGTAATATCGTAGATCATACCCACCTCTCAGGTCAACAGCTTTTGCAAAAGCTCAAGCTTATCAATCGAATATTCATAAGCTCCCTTGAAATCCTGCGTTTCACGGCAGCAAATCTCAAGATCGCAAAAGACAAAATACAGCATCGGCTCGGGAAAGGAAAATTCGTCGCGTAAAATCTCGTGTAAGTGTTCGTATGCCTGCCCGTAATTTCCCTCGCGCATACAAGTTTTAGCATCCAGATGCAAGGTATATGCGCTTTTCTGCGTCTCCGATTGCATCCATTCTCCCGCGTCGCCTTTCTCCTCAAACGATTCAAAAGAAAGCACGTAGCGGCAAAATTCATTCACCAAGGCAGGATAAACATTCACCGATTCCTCATCAATCATATTGGAAGAAAGCGTTGCGGAGATCTGTCTCATATATCGGAAATAAAGTCCCACCTCTGCGACGAGATGATCGGTACGGTACAGTGTTTTTTCACAGCATTCGATCGTCTGATCCAAAAACTCACAAGCACCGCGAAGATTTCCCCGAAAGAATTCTTCTTTGGCGATGGCAAGATTACATTCCGAAAGGATCAATTGAATTTCATCGTCCTCCACACTGTCCGATTTCAGGCAAATATCACGGCAGATTCGGTAATCCTCGTTCATCAAAGCTTTTTTGATACCTACGATCTCACTGTGCTTAAAATAGATCTGCTCGTCCCCTTCCTCTGCCAAAAGGAATCCGGGAGAAACATTCAGCCTGCCCGCAATATAGCAGATCGTTTCGAGCGAAGGATTTGCCGAACCGTTCTCAATGCGGCTGAGCATATTTCTCGTGATCTCATTTCCCACAAGCTCCGATTGCGTCATAAGCTTTGCCGTGCGAAGTTTTTTGATCTTTTCACCAATATTCATAAAAAACAAACTCCTATTGTTTCTTCATACGTTCGATTCATTGTACCATATTTCAACTGAAAAATCAAGAGATTTTATTCAAAAGGTAAATAAAATTTACTTTTCGCGAAAATACTATATTATACTTAAAGGAAGAATTATGATCATCAAAGGATTACAAAAAATCACGCTGTTGGATTTCCCGGGCAAGGTTGCCTGCACCGTTTTCACGGCAGGCTGTAACTTCCGTTGCCCATTCTGCCACAATGCGTCTCTCGTCACACGTACCGAAACGGCAAAAACGATTTCCGAAGAGGAGATTTTTTCCTATCTCACTCATCGCCGCGGAATTCTTGACGGCGTGGGAATTACGGGGGGAGAACCTCTTTTACAAAAAGACATTTCCGAATTTTGCCGTAAGATTCACGACCTCGGACTGCTCGTCAAGCTCGACACCAACGGATCCTTCCCCGACCGTCTACGCGATCTGATCGACCAAAAGCTCGTAGATTATGTTGCTATGGATATTAAAAACTGCAAAGAAGCCTATGCAGAAACCTGCGGTCTTCACGATATGTCCGAAGAGCTTCAAAAAATCGAAGAAAGCATTCGCCTGATTATGAGTTCGGGCATTCCTTATGAATTTCGCACCACTGTCGTGCGGGAGCTTCACTCCAAGGAACGCATCGCTCAGCTCGCCAAAGAAATTGCGGGCGCGGAACGATTCTTTCTACAAACATTTACCGACTCGGGAGACCTGATCGGAGAAGGACTTTCGGCTTATTCCGCAGAGGAAATGGAAGAAATTCTTTCTCTTGTCAAGCCTTATCTTCCCTCGGCGGAGCTCCGTGGAATCTGATCCCATATCTTGTGTCAAAAAACACAGTTTATACAATATATTGTGATAATCTCCAATTCCAACCCCAATATATTGTAGGAACTCACAATTGACTTTTTCTCCGAGATGCATTATACTATATATGTCAAATTAAAAATAAGAATGTCAAAAAGGAGAAAATCATGTATCAGGTCTTAAAAAGAGACGGCAAGGTTGCCGAGTTTGATCTTCAAAAGATCAGCGACGCGATCAAGCTCGCCTTCGAAGCACAGGAAAAGCAGTTTCATCCCGCAGTCATTGACCTTCTCGTACTGAAGGTTACCGCAGATTTTGAACCCAAGGTCAAGGAAGGACTTATCGCCGTAGAGGATATTCAGGACAGCGTCGAGGCAGTTCTGGTTCAAGCAGGCTACGCTGATGTAGCCAAGGCTTACATTCTCTACCGTAAACAGAGAGAAAAGCTCCGTAATATGAAGTCCACCATTCTGGACTATAAGGACATCGTTGACAGCTACGTCAAGAACATTGACTGGCGTGTCAAGGAAAACTCCACCGTTACCTACTCGGTCGGCGGTCTGATCCTGAGCAACTCGGGGGCGATCACCGCAAACTACTGGCTCTCCGAAATTTACGACGACGAGATTGCCAATGCACACAGAAACGCAGATATTCACCTGCACGACCTCTCGATGCTGACGGGTTACTGCGCAGGTTGGTCGCTCAAGCAGCTCATTCAGGAAGGTCTTGGCGGTGTTACGGGTAAAATCACCTCTGCTCCCGCAAGCCACCTTGCTACCCTCTGTAACCAGATGGTCAACTTCCTCGGCATTATGCAGAACGAGTGGGCAGGCGCTCAGGCGTTCTCCTCGTTCGACACTTATCTTGCACCTTTTGTTAAGGTGGACAA
>JAFQPC010000139.1 GCA_017411935.1 Clostridia bacterium
GACCACGATCGCTCCCACGCGAAGCTCTCCGTCGGAAATCGGCGGAACTTCGGTCACCGTGATCTCCGAAACCTTCGCAAGATTCATTGCTCTTGCAAAATCATCGTGCTCAAATTCAATGGGATTTCCGCGCACCGCTGCCTTTGCCATCGAATGTTGCTCGGCAAGCACACAAAGCGCAGGGGAAACGGGTTCGGTATCGGCAACCGTTCTCACTGCGACCGATGCGAACGTCGTCCCACATAACACCAAAAAAAGAAAGCCAACCGAAAGTAAAAAGCTTTTCCATTGTTTATCATTGACACTCTTCATAAAATCAACCTCCTTCGGCATCAAAAACCGTTTCTTACCACAATTGTATCGAAACTCGCGGAAATTTATGACTTTTTTGCAAAAAATCTCTCTTGGTCGTTCATACAAAATTCATAAAAAAGTGACATTTTTTGCTTTAACCGCCCCAAGAGTATCTATTATAATAAAAGAGTAAATTCTATTATGAAAAGGAGAAACACTTATGGAATTTTTTGAAACCATGGCTGCAAAGTTTGCAGAGCTGTGCGTCTCGTTCGGCGGCAAGCTTTTGGCGGCAATCCTCGTTTTGGTCATCGGAACGATCATCATCAAGCTTGTGATGAAGCTTCTTCGCAAGAAAAAGCTCGGCAAGCACGGTGACGCTACGGTACATCGCTTTGTTCTGAACCTTGTGAAAGCGGCTCTTTACATCATTCTCGCCGTCACGGTCGTTGCGATCCTCGGCGTTCCGATGGCTTCGATGGTCGCGCTCATTGCTTCGGCAGGTGTTGCCATCGGTCTTGCTTTGCAGGGCTCGCTTTCCAACCTCGCAGGCGGTATTATGCTCCTCATCTTCCGCCCCTTCAAGCTCGACGACTTTATTGATGCTTCGGGAATTTCGGGTACCGTGGTAGATATCGGTATCTTCTACACCACCATCCGTACGCCCGACAACAAGTCGGTTACGATCCCCAACGGCTCGCTGATGAACGACAAGGTAACGAACTTCTCGGTACACGACACTCGCCGCGTTGATTTCACTTTCAACGCAGCATACGGCTCTGACGTTGATAAGATCAACGCGCTCCTTTTGGAAGAAGCAGCAAAGCACGAGATGGTTCTGAAGGATCCCGCTCCCTTTGCAAGACTTTCTCAGCAGAACGAGCACAGCCTGACCTTTACGCTCCGCGTATGGACTGAGAGTGCAAATTACTGGACGGTCAACTTCGACCTTCTCGAAGCGATCAACGCTCGCTTTGCGGCAGAGGGCATCGAAATCCCCTTCAACCAGATCGACGTTCACGTCAAGAACAAGTAAAGCTTTCTATGGATCCGACACCCACGGGATTTTACCGTGGGTGTTTTTTCTTTGCAAAAAAATTCTTTTCCTCGCCCGAAAGAGACAAAATGCGCGGAGAAAATATGGTAGAATACCCATAGAACAAGAACAAAGGGGGAAGCAATGGGAGAGAGCGTTTACGTCGATTTGTTTTTTCTGATTAATTTCAGCATGGATTTTCTGTGCTTTTTTCTCACCTCGCGCCTTTTGCACCGACGCGCATCGACACTCCGATTGCTTGCGGCTTCCGCCATCGGTGGGATCTATGCCGATCTTGCGCTGTTTTTTACGACGGGGCGACTTCTTTCTCTGCTCCTTGACGTCGGTGTTTGCGCACTGATGTGTCTCATCGCTCTGGGGGAACGGAAAAAGCTCAAGCAGCTTCTGCTGTATGTCCTTGTTTATACGGCAATTTCGATGGCGCTCGGTGGGATCATGACAGCACTCTTCAGCATCTTCAACCGCACCTCGATCCTTGACGGTGTCGATGCGAGCGAAGGAGACGGCATCTCGGTATGGACCTTCTTTCTCTTGGCGCTCATCAGCGGAATACTTACCCTGCTCGGCGGGCGTTTTTTTCGAAAGCGAACAGCACAGACAAGGGTGAGCCTCTCGGTTTCTTATGGGGGAAGAACGATCCGTCTCTCGGCGCTGACCGATAGTGGAAATCTCTTGCGCGAACCCTTGAGTGGGAAGCCCTGCATCGTTGCCGACGTTGGCGCAATGGAAAAAATCCTTCCGCGTGAGATCATATTTGCCGCCAAGCACCACCCCACGTCTCTTGAAAAAATTTCTCCCATGCACGCAAAATCACTTCGAATGATTCCTACCAACACGGCAACGGGACGAGGAATCCTGCTCGGTCTCCGCGCGGAAAAGATCACGGTCGATGACGGGAGAGGAGAAAAAACCGTAGATGCCACCATTGCTTTGTCCGAGCTTGGCACCAGTGCCGACGGAACCGATGCTTTGCTTCCGTCCGAGCTTTTAATATAACGCTACGACGAAAGGAACATTATGAAACCGATCTTCCATCAAATTCTTTGCACCGCACAGCGGGCAATTCAAAAACTTCTACATATTTTACATCTTTTCCGTCAATTCTTTCATCAACGGCTTCGTCAAAGCAAAGAATGGCTGCTTGCGCAGAAAAAACGATTTGGCCGTTGGCTTTGGCGCCGCCGTGGCGGAATTTATTACGTCGGCGGCTCCGAGGTCCTTCCCGCCCCGCTGACCCGCGAGGAAGAAGCCGAGCTGATCGTACGACTTCCCACCGATGAATATGCGCGACAGCTTCTCATCGAACACAATCTGCGTCTCGTGGTCTATATTGCCAAGCGATTTGAAAATACGGGCGCGGGTCTTGAAGATCTCGTTTCGATCGGAACGATCGGTCTGATCAAAGCCATCAACACCTTTCGTGCCGAAAAGAACATCAAGCTGGCAACCTACGCCTCGCGCTGTATTGAAAACGAAATTTTAATGTATATCCGAAAGCACTCGGGAAGTCGTACCGAGATCTCGATCGACGAGCCGCTCAACACCGATTGGGACGGAAACGAGCTCCTACTCTCGGACGTTCTCGGAAGCGAAGAAGACGTCATTGCGAACGAAATCGAAAAAATGGAAGAAAGAAGACTCATCCGACGCGCGGTGGCAGGACTTGGCGCACGGGAGCGCGAGATCATTGAACTTCGTTATGGAATGCGAGGCGAGAGAGAACTGACGCAGAAAGAGGTCGCCGACCGTCTCGGGATCTCACAATCCTATATTTCACGGCTCGAAAAGAAGATCATCGCACGTCTTCGCGAGGAGATCGAGGCAGGATTTTAAGCTTGATTTTCTTTTTTGAAACAAAAAATAAAAAAATTTCAAAAAAACTCTTGCATTTTGGAAAAGGGTGTGCTATAATGTACTATGTTTGCAACCGATGTCAAAGAACATCGGAATATTAGAAACGAGGTAAAAATCATGAAAGCAGGAATCCATCCTAACTACGAAGAGTGCGTTATTCGTTGCGCATGCGGCGAGGCTGTAACCACCAAGTCCACCAAGGGCGGCGAGATTCGCGTTGAAATTTGTTCCAAGTGCCACCCCTTCTTCACGGGTAAGCAGAAGTTCGTTGACGTCGGCGGACGTGTTGACAAGTTCAAGAAGAGACTTGAAAGCGTTGGTAAGTAATTTACGCAGTCATTTTTGCAAAAGGCAAGCAGGTGCAACGGTACTCGCTTGCCTTTGTTGCTTTTATCCCTTTTCAATTTGAAAATTAAAAAGGAGAATTTATGGACGAACAAAATAAATTGATCGACCGCGCGATCCTATGCGGCGTCGTGTGGGGAAAAGAAACGCAGGAGAGTGTCGACCGAAGTCTGGACGAGCTCGAAGGACTGCTGACCACGGCAGGCGGCGTTGCTGTCGCACGTCTGACGCAAAACAAAGAAGCTCCCGACACCCGTACGATGATCGGAAGCGGAAAAGCCGCCGAGCTTGCCTACCTTTGTGCCTGCAACGACATCACGCTTGTTGTATTTGACTGCGAGCTCACGCCCTCTCAGATTCGAAACCTTGAGGACATCGTCGGCGATGACATTCGTGTGATCGACCGTTCGATGCTCATTCTCGATATTTTTGCGCTCCACGCCGTCACGGGCGAGGGAAAGCTTCAGGTTGAGCTGGCTCAGCTCAAATATACCGCACCCCGTCTTGTCGGACACGGAGCCGAGCTGTCGCGTCTTGGCGGTGGCATCGGAACAAGAGGACCGGGTGAATCGAAGCTCGAGACCGACCGACGCCATATGAACCGTCGAATTCAGGCGTTGGAACAGCAGATCGCCGAGATGGACAAAAACCGCAAAACCATGCGTGCCGCACGTGACCGAAGCGGTATTCCCGAGGTCGCGATCGTCGGCTATACGAATGCGGGAAAATCCACCCTGCTCAACCGTCTGACCGATGCAGGCATCCTTGCCGAGGACAAGCTCTTTGCCACGCTCGACCCTACGACGAGAAAATATCAGCTCCCCTCGGGCGAGCAGATCCTGCTGACCGATACGGTCGGCTTTATCAATAAGCTCCCCCACCACCTCATTCGTGCCTTCCGCTCGACGCTCGAAGAAGCGTGTATGGCAGATGTTCTGCTCGTGCTGACCGACGCGTCGCACCCGCAGTTCCGTGAGCAGCTTGCCGTTACCGAAGCGCTTCTTGCCGAGCTTGGAGCAACCGACAAGCCTACGCTGTACGTCTTTAACAAATGCGATCTCGGAATGGCAGAGATCGCTCGCATCGGAAGCGCCGCCCCCGAAAACACCGCCTTTATTTCGGCAAAAACGGGGCAGGGACTTGAAACGCTGATCGCAAAGCTCGAGACAATCATTTCCGAAGGAAAAAGACGCGTCACGTATCTTATTCCGAACTCGGACGGCGGTGCGCTGAATACGCTCTATCGCTTTGCTTCCGTCGAGAGCGTAGAATACGGCGCAGAGGGTATGACCGTTGTCGCCCTCGCCGACGCAAAAGCTCGCGGTATGATGCGAAAATATGCCGTGGATGATCTTCCCGACAAGGAAGATTGGGAATAAGTAAACCACAAACGAATAAGAAAACTCGATAGGTTGAATCATAGAACCTATCGAGTTTTCTTATTCGTTTAATGCAAAGATTTTTCCTTTTTGTATTTTAAATATTTTTCCGTAATATTCAATATTATTATGGTCCAAAACAATCATGCTTTCATCGCACAAGCCATATATAAGATGTTTTTGGGATAATTTTAATATTTCTTGACAATCTTTATCTAAACAAAAATGCGGTTCCACAGAAATATCCACACAGCCTAAACCATTATATACACTTTGAATATTATGTCCTGAAGAAACCGTACAGATCGACGTTTTTCCCAAATTGATTGCCCCTGCGCTCATTCCAATGATCACACCATTATGATTTCTTATGATTTCATCGAGTTCAAATTTTTTTAAATATTCCATTTGTGCAGGAGAATCCCCTCCTGCAAGCCATACTACATCAGATTGCTTTACAATATCTTGCATTTCTTGAAGTGATCGTCTTCCATCAATAGAATAAACTTTATCAAAATTGATAGATATGCCCTCAAACATTTTCAAAAAATGATAAAAATATCGATCGGTCTTTTCAAAATCCTTTTCAAATTTCGATGCAACGAAAGCAAAGCAATTCCTCTCTTTGATGAGTTGTTTTAAGCAGAGCGAAATTTCCTCTTTAAATCCATCAGCGAACATACTTGTTAAAATATATTTTGCCATAGTCCTTTTCTCCCTCCATCTATTTAGCGCATATGCCTACAAATTCGCAATCACTCTATGCGGGCTCCCTCCGAGAGGGAGCTGGCGCCGTTAGGCGACTGAAGGAGCCTGCGGGCAAAATGAGATTTGCACAAATTTTATCATTGCGCGCTCTCCTTCCACCGCTATCGCGGTCCCCCTCCCTCC
>JAFQPC010000017.1 GCA_017411935.1 Clostridia bacterium
CCCCTCCGTCACGGCTGCGCCATGCCACCTCCCCTTACACAGGGGAGGCTTTTTTCACATATACTAAAGGCTTCCTTGTGTAAAGGGAGCTGTCACCGCAGGTGACTGAGGGATTGTTTTAAGATATAATGCTGCTCTTACAATCCCTCCGTCTCGCTTACGCGAGCCACCTCACTTTGCACAAGGGAGGCTTTAGTTAAAGAAAAACACCACCAAAGAAACTCCTTGGTGGTGTTTGTGTTTTCTCCGCGAAGAATGCAGAGCGGATTGCGACCTTTCTTTTTTATTGTCTGTCCACGGTAATCACGGCAAAATAGTTGGGGTCAAGCTCCGAGAGACGCAGGCTGATGGCGCGCTTGATCTCGTCGTCGGAATCCTTGATCTCAAAGGGAACCGAGACGTCGAAGATCAGATTCGAGTGCGTTTTTCCCTCGACAAAGCGGAAATCGTGAATGCCGAGCCGCTCGTCGATCCCCTGCACCGCCTCGCGCACGGTATCACGAAGCGCGCTAACGCGTTCATCGTCGGTGACGATGGGATCCATATGTACCGTCGCACGCACGCTCATTTCCTGCCACAGCCGACGCTCGACGGTATCAATCACGTCGTGGGTAATAAAAGCGTTCACCGAACCGTCGACCTCTGCGTGGAACGACGCGATCGTATTGCCCGGTCCGTAGTTGTGCACGACCATATCGTGAATGCCGAGCACCTCGGGATATTCCTTGGTGATCGCCACAATGCCCTCGACCACCTCGGGCTCGGGCGCGCTTCCGAGGATCGAATTTTTCGTATCGTTCAGAATACGGATACCCGCGACAAAGATGAGCGAGCCGACGGCAATTCCCATATAAGCGTCGGTATAAATCCCCGTAAAATGCGCGATCAGAACGGCAACGAGCACCGCCGCCGTCGCAACGGCATCCGAAAGGCTATCGGTTGCCGTCGCGCGAATGACCGACGAGCCGATGCGCTTTCCGATGGTTCGGTTAAAGATGGCAAGCCAAAGCTTCACGACGACCGACACCGAAAGCACGATGATCGTAAGAAGCGACACCTCGGTCTCTTGAGGGTTGAAAATTTTTGCAATGGAGTCCTTCAAAAGCTCAAATCCGACGAGCAGGATCAGAAAAGAAACGATCATCGACGCGACGTATTCGATTCGTGCGTGACCGAACGGGTGGTCGCGGTCAGCAGGCTTTGCCGACATCTTAAAGCTGATGAGCGAGACGACCTGTGAGCCCGCGTCCGAAAGGTTGTTCAGACCGTCTGCCGTGACCGAGATCGCGCCCGAAAGAACTCCCGCGAGCAGCTTGAAAAAGGACAGGAGCAGATTCACCAGAATTCCCACGACGCTTGCCAGCGTTCCATAAGCGCGACGCACCTCGGGACGTTTGATATCGTCGCCATTTTTAATAAAAAGCTTACACAAAAGAGTTGTCATATCGTTCTCCGTAAACATTAAAATCGAAAATTAAAATCGAAAATATAGAAAGGGATTATATCCCGAATCGACAAGATACGCCGTACAAACAAGGAGCGATGCCACGCAAAGAAGTGCGCGTGCCACGCCCGCAAGCGACGGGTGATCCTCTGCCAGTCGATAAAACAACTTTCTCGGCAGAGGTGTTGCCCCGATTGCCATCGTGCCAAGGAGCGGTAGAAAGCGAACGAGTTCGTAAAATACGATACCGTCCGAAAAAGAGACGCACCCCACGCCGACGAGCGCTCCGCCAAGCGAGAGACCGTCAAGCGCACGCGTGCCGTCCGATGCGAAGATCAACCAGCCGAGCAAAATAAAAAACAGCGCATAGGCGTGCCGCAAGAGTGACGGTGCGCTCTCGAGGCGTTTGCCCCAAACGAATTTTTCAAGAGCCAGCAGGACGAAAAAATACACGCCCCACAAAAGAAAATTCCATGCCGCGCCGTGCCAAAGTCCCGTGAGTGCCCACGTAATGAGGAGATTGAGCAAGGTTCTCCCCCTGCCCCGACGGTTTCCGCCGAGCGGAATATAGACGTACTCGCGAAACCACGACGAGAGCGTGATATGCCACCGCCGCCAGAACTCGGTAATACTGCGCGAAACGTAAGGATACCGAAAATTCCTTGGAAACTCAAAGCCGAAGATGCGCCCAAGCCCCACCGCCATATCCGAATATCCCGAAAAGTCAAAATAGATCTGCGCCGCAAAAAGCACCAGCCAGAGCCACGCCCCAAGCACCGTTCTCAGGGTCGGTTCGGAGAGGCGAAAAAGCAGTTCCTCGCAAAGCTCGCCTGCCGCGTTGGCAAGCAGAACTTTTTTGGCAAGTCCCACGCAAAAAATGGAAATTCCGTCGGCAATACGGGCAAGCGGATGCTTTCGGTGCTTCAATTGTGCTTCTATTTCGGAATACCGAACGATCGGTCCTGCGATCAGCTGCGGAAAGAGCGTCACGTACGTGCCGAAGCTGACGGCATTTTTCTGTGCCGCCACCTCGCGTCTTGCCACGTCGATGACGTAGGAAATCGCTTGAAAGGTATAAAAGGAAATTCCGATCGGAAGTGAAAGTCCGAGGGTAGGAAGTCCTACCGTGCTCGCAAAAAAATCGTAGTATTTAAAGAACCCGAGCAGTAAAAGATTGACAGCTACCGCCGTGACGAGCAAGCTCTTCGGAGATCCGCCACGGCGGATCTTTCTTTCTATGGCAAGTCCGAACAGATAATCCGTTCCGATCGTAAAGATCATCAGGAACAGATAGATCGGCTCGCCAAAACCGTAAAAGATCAGGCTGACGACCAGCAGTACCGCATTCCGCGCCATCGGCGGCGCGATAAAATACAGCAGCAGCGTGATCGGCAAAAACAGATAGAGAAATTCCAGCGACGAAAAAAGCATTGACTACCTCTTTTGAAATCTAAAATATGTAGCCAATCAAAATAAAAATCGCATCCCAAACTTGTCGGGACGTAGGGTCCGACAAGTTTGTTCCTCAGAAAGCCGAAGCAGCACAGCCCATACGGCGACAGTAATCATACTTTTGTGCAGTTTTCTTTTGGTTACTTTTCTTTTTTAAAAGAAAAGTAACACGCGTCCCCTTCTACCTTACACTAACTTCATCATTTCCTTTGCGGCGGAGAGGATACCGATCTTTCCGCTCTCATAGGTCAGTCCGCCTTGGAAGAAGGCGGTATAGGGCGGGCGGAGCGGTCCGTCTGCCGAGAGCTCGATCGACGAGCCCTGCGTAAACGCGCCTGCCGCCATAATGACCTCGTCGGAATATCCCGGCATTGCCCACGGCTCGGGCGTGACGAACGAATCAATGGGCGAGCCTGCCTGAATGCCGCGGCAGAACGCGCAAAGTCCTTCGCGCGAGCCCGTGATGACCGACTGAATGATGTCGTATCTCGGCTCGTTCCATTTGGGCTCCACGGGAAAACCAAGTCCATCTTCTCCAAAAATATATGCGGCAAGGCAGGCGGTTTTGAGTGCCTGCGCTGTGGTATGGGGGGCATAGAACAGACCCTTGAACATCGGCTTATTCTGTCCCATCGACGCACCAACCTCAAGTCCGCAACCCACCGAGGTCAAACGGTAGGACGCAAGTTCAACGGCACGCGCCGTGCCCGCGATGTAACCGCCCGTTTCCGCCATTCCGCCGCCGGGGTTCTTGATGAGCGAGCCGATGATCATATCGACGCCCACCGCCGTCGGCTCGCGCGTCTCGGTAAATTCTCCGTAGCAGTTATCGACCACGATATAGGCGTTCGGAGCGAGCTTGCGCACCAGCGGAACGATCTCTCCGATCATTGCGACACTCAGCGTCTTGCGGTTCAGATATCCTTTCGAGCGCTGAATGAACACGACCTTCACTCGCTCGCCTTCTTCTTTCAGCACACTCGTAATCTTCTCAATATCAAAGCTTCCGTCCTCGTGGAGATCCGCCTGACGGTATTCCACACCGAAATCGCGCAGAGATCCGTTGCCCGCCTCGCCCGCGTTTCCGATGACCTCGTCGAGCGTATCGTAGGGCTTGCCCGCGATCGAAAACAGAATGTCGTTCGGACGGAGCAGACCGAAAAGACCGATGGTCAGTGCCTGCGTTCCGTTGACGATCTGATGACGGACAAATGCCGCTTCGGCGTCCATCACGTCCGCCCAGATGCGGTCGAGCGCGTCGCGTCCGCGGTCGTCGTAACCGTAGCCGCTGGTGGGATTGAACATTGCCTCATCCACACGATGCTCGCGAAAGGCTTCCATCACCTTTTGCGTATTCTCGAACGCGATGCGGTCGATCTCGGCAAAGCGCTCGGCAAGCGCCGCTTCCGCCTTTGCCGCAAGGGTCAGTAATTCATTTGAAAATTCCATAGTTATTCTTTCCTTTTACTTGAGTGTCAATACAAATTGCTCGGCAAGCGATACGCAAGCCTCAGCGTCGCCAAGATCACAGGTCTCGACCGCCGAATGGATATAGCGGCAAGGGATCGAGAGCGCGCCCGCGCGGCTTCCCGAACCCGAGAGCTGCATCGGCGCGGTATCGGTTCCGCCATAGAGAAGAATTTCTCTCTGATAGGGGATCTTATGCGTTTCCGCCAAGGAACAAAGCGTTGCTACCACTTCTTCGTGGCAGATGACCGAGCTATCCTTGATCTTCACGGCAGCTCCCTTTCCAAGCGCGCACGCCATCGGATCAGCCCCCGGGGTATCTCCCGTACCCGTCACGTCAAAGCAGAGCGAGACGTCAGGTGAGATGCCGAACGCCGCGGGCAGAGCGCCGCGACAACCGACTTCTTCCTGCACCGAGAACACGTAGTAAATATCGCACGCCGTCTCGACCGAAGCCAAACGCTCGGCAAGCGACAGAAGGATCGCGCAACCGATGCGGTCGTCGAGCGGTCTGCCGCAGATGCGGTTGCCCGCAAGGCGGCGCACGCCGCCGCGCACCACGAAAAAGTCGCCAATGGAAACTTTACGCTCAGCGCTCTTTCGGTCTTTCGCACCGATGTCGACGTAAAATTTATCAATCGCATACTCCTTGGGTTTGGTCTTGCTCTCGGGCACGATCACTCCCGCCACACGCTTTTCCGAGACCACCTCGGAATATGCGGCGGCAGAAAGAGAGATCCCGCCTACGGGCGCGACACGGATCATTCCGTTGTCTTCGATAAAAGTGACAAGAAAGCCGATCTCATCCATATGCGCGCAAAGCATCACTTTTTTTGCCTTGGCATTCTTTGCCTTTTTGCGTGCGATCAGATTTCCGAGATTGTCGACCGAAACCTCATCGACAAAAGAGGAAATGAGCTCGCGAAGAAGCTCGCGGATCGACTCCTCTCTGCCCGAGACCGAGGGGCAAGTGCATAGCTTTTGTAAGGTGGTATATAAGTTCATTTTTTCGTCCTTTCTTACGAAGTTTCCGTATCCATCGCGCGGAGCATTGCTTCGACGAGGCTTGTCACCGAGTGATAATCCTCGACGCTCGCCACGCAGGCAGGGGAATGCAGATAGCGCGTGGGAACCGAGAGTGCCAGCGTACGGACACCGACGCCGCTCTTATGAATCGAGCCCGCGTCGTTGCCGCCCGAGACGTATTGTTTGATCTGCACGGGAATGTCCCGCTCTTTTGCCGTCGCCCGCGCAAAATTCAAAAACTCGCGGTCGTAGACGGTCGAACGGTCCATGACCGACAGCGCGCCGCCTTTTCCAAGCGCCGCCACTCGTTTGGCGGGCTCGGTCTCGGGCAGATCGGCAACTGCCGTGGTCTCGAGCACGATCGCAAGCTCGGGAGCAATTCGCTGAGCTACGACCTTGGCGCCCGAAAGTCCGATCTCCTCACGCACGGTAAAACAAAAATACAGATCGAGGTCAGCCGTCGGACGCTCGCGTACGAGCGCTGACATCACCGAAAGCATCGCGGCGCATCCCATACGGTCGTCGAGCGCCTTACTTTTCACAAAGGCTCCGTCCTTCCCAAAGCGGTAAAATTCCGAATCAAAAACACCAACGCTTCCCACCGACAGAACCTGTTCGGCTTCGGCGCGGTCCTTTGCGCCGATATCAATGAAAAGCTTTGAGATAGGGGTCGGTTTATTGCGGTCTTTCTTTTCTTTGTGATGAATTGCCTTAGAGGCGATCAACCCTGAAATACGGTGGCTCTCGTCTCCGAGCAATACCTTTCTTCCCTCGAGCACCGAGACGTCGATGCCGCCCACGGTGTCAAAGCGAAGAAGACCGTCCTCACAGATCTCACTCACCATCACGCCGACCTCGTCCATATGCGCCGAGATCATCACGCGGCGGCGGTTTTCCGAAGAAAGATCCCCCGTACGAATGAGCGCCGTGAGATTTCCCATACGGTCGCGCGTAAAGGAATCGCAAAGTGCGGGAAGCGCACGTTCGATCGCATCGGCGACTTCCCCCTCACAGCCCGAAGGACCAAAAAGAAGTGACAGCTCTCGAAGCAGCGTCAGATCGTTATCATACGTTCTCATTTTGGAAGCTCCTCTCTGACGCAGAAATTCTTTGCGATCTCGCCGTCGCAGACAAAGGCTTCGACAAAGCTTGCCAGTGCCTCGGCATCGGCAAGGTCGATCACCTCATTGTAGGTATGCATATTCCGCAGAGGAAGTCCGACGTCAACGGTCGGAATACCGCCGCCAACGAGCTGAACTGCCGTTGCGTTCGTTCCCGTCGAGGACGGCGCGGCGATCATCGTATGCGCGATATTTTTCTCTTTGCAGATTTTTTGCGAGGCAAGCGTCAGCGCACGGTCGGTCGCCGCCGACACCGAGAGAGAAATCCCCTCGCCAAGCGGCACGGTCTCACTTTTCGGTACGTCGGGCACGGTGGCAAGATTGACGTCGATGACCATCGCGTAATCGGGAGAGAGTCCAAATGCGCCCGCCGAAGCTCCGCCAAGACGCGAGGTCTCCTCAAAGGACGAAAGCATCAGGACAACGTCGCCCGCCAGCGCTTCTCTCGGTACCCCCGCGATCGCTGATGCGGCAATGGCGGCGCAGGCTTTGTTGTCAAAGCTCTTGCCCGCAAGCCGTCCACCGAGAAGCTCGCGGTAATCGGGAGCGAATCCCACGGGCGAGCCGAGGGGAAGAATTTTTTCGAGCTCGTCTTTGGAAAATCCCGTATCAACGAGCAGCTCCTCGCAATCGGGGAGTCGGTCGTCCTCAGCACTCCGAAGATGGGGCGGCGTCGATACGATCACCCCGCGTAAAACTTCTTTTCCGTAAAGAATAACGTCGGCGGCTTGCAGGACCGACGGAGAAAGTCCGCCCACCGAGACAAGACGCACAAACCCCCCCTCCAAGATCTCGCGCACAAGCATTCCGATCTCGTCAAAATGCGCGTCCACAAGAATCCTCGGCGCACCCTCGCGCCCACAGGTTTTCCATAAAAAATGATTTCCGACCGCATCTGTCTCGATTCGGTCAAAGCGCCCCTCATAGAGCCGCTGTATCTCTTTGGTGCTCCGTCCCTCAAATCCCGAGACCGATGGCACCGAGCAAAGCGCGACGATTTCACGCGCAAGATTTTTCATTTGATCCATTATTTTCCCCAATATTTTTTATCCAGACTGCGATATTGAATCGCTTCGGCAATATGTTTTGCACCGATGATCTCGACTCCGTCAAGGTCGGCGATCGTTCGCGCGACACGCATCACGCGATCATAGCCGCGCGCCGACATTCCCATTCGCTCGTACGCCGATTTGAGAAGTCCTTGCGCCGCCTCGTCGGCAACGCAGTATTTTCGGATCGACGCCGAATCGAGCTGAGCATTGCAGTAAATCCCGCTGTTCTCTCCCATTCTCGCCATCGCGAACTCTCTGGCGCGCGTCACCCTTTCACGGATCGACGCCGAGCTTTCCTCGCGCCGCTCGGTCGTTGCGAGCTCGTCGTAGGACAGCGATGGAAGCTCGATCTGAATGTCGATTCGGTCAAGCATCGGTCCGCTGATGCGCGAGACGTATCGCTTGACTTCCAGCGGCGAGCAGGTACAGGGTTGCGTCGGGTGACCGAAATAGCCGCACCGACACGGGTTCATTGCCCCCACGAGCATAAAGGAGCACGGATAGGTCACACGTCCGTTGGCGCGCGTGATCGTCACACGGCGATCCTCGAGCGGCTGACGGAGCGCGTCGGTCACCTGCTTCGGAAATTCGGGAAGCTCGTCAAGAAAGAGCACGCCGTGATGCGCCAGCGACACCTCACCGGGCAGAGGATTGACACCGCCGCCGACAAGACTGACCGCGCTCATCGTATGGTGCGGTGAACGGAAGGGGCGCTGCGACACGAGGGAAACTCCCTCGGGAAGCGTTCCCGCCACCGAATGTACCTTGGTTGCCTCGATCGCCTCGGAAAAGCTCAGAGGCGGAAGGATCGAGGGAAGACGCTTCGAGAGCATTGATTTTCCCGTACCGGGAGGTCCGATGAGCAACACGTTATGTCCGCCTGCCGCCGCGACCTCAAGCGCGCGCTTTGCCAAGCCCTGACCGCGCACGTCGGCAAAATCGAGTGCCGTATTCATCACCGCCGCATCAAACGCACTTCGGTCCGAGACGAGGGGCATCATCTTTTCCTCGCCGTTGAGGTGCTTGACAAGTTGAGACACGCTTTCGACGGCGTAGACCGAAATTCCTTCGACTGCCGCCGCTTCGCCCGCGTTTTCGGCAGGGGCATAAAATTCACGGAAGCCCGCGTCTCTCGCCGCCACGCACATACAAAGCATTCCGCGCACGGGGCGGAGCTTGCCCGAAAGAGAAAGCTCTCCGACGAAGCATTTGTCCGAGAAATCGACCTCTTGCGAAAGGATCCCCGCGCAACGGAGAATGCCGAGTAAGATCGACGTATCAAACCCCGAGCCCTCTTTTCTCCGATCGGCAGGTGCTAAATTGAGCATCAGATCGAGTGCGGGAAAACGGAATCCGCTGTTCTCACACGCCGTGCGAACTCGCTCCTTTGCCTCTTTGACGGCAAGGTCGGGAAGTCCGACGAGCTGAAAATCGGGGATCCTTGACTGCGCGTTGCACTCCACCGTGACGATGTATCCGTCAATGCCGTAAAGTCCTGCGCTGTATACGGTCGAAAGCATGTTGTCCTCCTAAAAGTCTATCACAAAATTCTAAAAATATACCAAATTATAGTATATCACAAATTGTTCGGTTTTACAAGTCTCTCTCCAAACAAATTCCCCGCCTTTGAATCAAAGGCGGGGAATCTTTCATGATACGTCGAGAATATCTGCCGAGTAGAGGTGAACCTTCTCCGCGCCCCAGGTCTCGAGCCACTCGATGCGAAGCTCACGTGCTTCGATATTCAGCGGGATCTTGACGAGCGAGAGATAGTTATCCTCTGCCGTGAAGACGGGCTTGCCGTCGGCATAAACAACGAATCTCTTGACGATCGTGTTCGGCACCTTCACGGGCTCAAAATCTCCACTCGTGTGGAGCTTGGTTGCATAACGGCGAACCTTGAAGTCCTTGGAGACCGACAGTCTCGAAAATTCGGGGTCGAACCGCAAACGGAGCGTACCGAGCTTCTCTGCCTTCGGGAAGGTAAAGCTCAGGCTCTCGCCGAGATTCTGCCAAATTCCCACTTCTTCGCCTGCCTTACGGGGACGCTCCTTACCGTTCAGCAACAGCGCGCGATCCTCGTTCGAGAGGTTGAGCTTTGCGCTCTTGGTGAGTGCCGAAACCTCGCGGAGCATACGGGGCAGATAGACACCGTCGTCCATCAGCTTCTTCTGTACCTCGGAGACGTGGCTCTTTGCGACCTCTCTCATCGAGGTGTCGTGCGCGATCGCCACGGCTGCCGCCGTACCTGCCGCCTGACCGATCAGACTGCAAGTGTTCATCACGCGCGTCGAGGACATTGCCATATGCGTCGCACTGATGTTTCTGCCCGCAAAGAGCAGGTTGTCGATGTTCTTCGAGTAGAGCGAACGAAGCGGAATGCCGTAGACGTCGGTCATATAGATATTTCTTCCCGTATCGTTGTTCTCATCGTTCTTCATAAAGCCGTAGGGGTTATGGTCGTCGATCGGCCAACCGCCGTATGCGACAACGTCATCAAAGTTTCCGCCTGCGATAAGATCCTGCTCGCGGAGCAGATAATCACCGACGTAGCGGCGGCTCTCTCTCTTGCCGGGCAGAAATCAGACCCAATCGAGATCCCAGTTTTCCTTGCCGTGGTCGCCTTGATTTTTGATGTGATCCCAAATACCGTAGATATTGGCAAGCAGCTCGTCGCGGAGCTCCTCGGTATCGTGGATACTGTCGACCATACCGCCGAGCTCGTTCCACCAGAGGTTACAGCCGTTCGTGCCGACCTCGTGGTCACGCGGCAGGTTTTCATCGCTGTTCTCGCCCGAGCTTGCGAAATCACTCTCTTTCGCAAAGGTCTTGGCAAAAGTGGGGGGCGTAAACTTGACGGGGCGGTCGGTTTCCTTGGCACCGAGCAGGATCGACATACCCATGGTGTGGTTGTCGGCAACGTCCTGCGCGAGTGTCTCGCCAAACTCCGACTTTGCCTCGCGTCCGACGCGGTACTCCGCGCCCGTCAGCGTGGCAAGAATACTGTCACCCGAGCAGTCGGCAAAGAGCTTTGCCTCGACCGTCACCCAGGTATAGGTCGTTCCCTGCCAACCCGTGACCGAAACGATCTTTCCGCCGTCCATCTCGGCATCGACGCACGAGGTGTTCAAGCAGAGGGTAATGTTCTCATTCTCGCGGAGCATCGAGTAGAGCGTAGCGTCCCAGATCGAGTAAACGAGGGTGGGGTTGCCGTAGATCTGTCTCTCCTCGAGCTCGCTGATCAGACCCGTCTCGCGGTCGTAGATCGCGTCCTCGGCGGGCTTTCTGCACTTCGCTCCTCTGGGGCACATACGGATCTCGGACGAGGCGTTACCGCCGAGCATCGGACGGTCCTGCATCACAACGACCTTTGCGCCGTGTCTTGCCGCCGCAAGTGCCGCAAACGATCCCGAAAGACCGCCGCCAACGACACACAGATCACAATTTAAGATTTTTTTCTTCAAGCTTGCGTTCATTCTCTTTCTCCTTTTCAGATTTTTTTAATAAAAATTCTCTGTTTTCTTTATTTTCAAGAGTATTTTATCACTTTCTCTTGACAAATACAATGTATTAAATTATAATAAAAATATAATTTTTTATAGTAAAGTCAAGGAGAAAAAATGAATCTTCAGTTGATTTTTTCTAATTCCTTTGCGGGGCGAACCGAATTTGAGGTCACCGAGGGAATTCGCGCGTGGGATATGATGCTTGTCATCACCAAGGGAACCATGGTTTGCCGTCTGGACGGACGTGAGATCACCGTCGGGGAAAACGAGGTACTCTGTATTCCCGCAAACACTGAATTTTTCCGTTGGATCGTCGAGCCGATCGACTTTTTCCAATTCGTCTACCACACCGATCCGCAAAGTCCGATCTGCGCGCAGATGTCGGCAGGCAAGCTCAATATCCCGAAAGAAAACGTGGCGGCAATGGCGGAAAATTACTCGCTTCTCTTTCATCTGCCCGAAAACCGCGAGCTCTTTTTGCATATGATCGAGCGCATCGCCATTGAGCACTATATCCACCGTCAGAGCGAGCGTCACGGCACCGAGGGCTATTCCGAGGATATTCTCACCGTACTCCGCTATATGAACGACCATATGGCGGAAAAGATCGACCTTGATGCCCTTGCCGAGCAGGTGTATCTCAGCCACGTCGGTCTCATTTGGAAATTCAAAAATCAGCTCCACACCACCCCCTCGCGTTACCTCATCAAGCTCCGAATGCACTACGCAAAGCAGCTGTTGCACGAGGGAACGATGCGCGTGGGCGAGATCGCAAATATGTGCGGATACGCCAACGCCTACTATTTTGCCAATGCCTTTCGCAAGGAAACGGGAATGAGCCCCTCGGAGTTCCGAAAAAAACATACGTATGCGGCAAAAAAACCCTAAAAAACCCAAGTGGTTTTTGAAAAACCCTATACCAATAC